>JAIEQT010000397.1 GCA_019747455.1 Chitinophagaceae bacterium
CAAAAAATGAGTCTCCCAAACAATACGGGGACATTTTAGATAGTATTTCCATTTGTTTAAGTAAAGGTTTGGGTGCCCCGGTGGGTAGTTTATTACTTGGTAGAAAAGAGTATATAAAAAAAGCAAGAAGAGTACGTAAGGTATTTGGAGGCGGCATGAGGCAGGCAGGTATGTTGGCGGCAGCCGGACAATTTGCCCTGGAGCATCAGGTAGAGAGGTTGAAACAAGATCATGACCATGCTCAGTTGATTGCAACAGCATTACGTAAAAAAGATTTTGTTGGCGAAATGCTGCCGGTGGAAACCAATATTATTTTATTCGAAGTAAAAGGGAAATATTCAGCTCCTTCCTTGGTGGCAGTTTTAAAAGAAAAAGGAATAGCTACTATTGCCATGACGCCCACTCAGGTAAGAATAGTACTTCACTTAGATATAACCGAATTAATGGTAGAACAAACGATATCTGTTATTGAATCACTATAAAATTGAATATCTTCACGCTCCAAAAAAAATGTTGCTTACGCTGAATTATGTTACCTAGAATTAATCCAACGAGTACACAAGCCTGGTTTTTATTAAAGAAACATTATGAGGATGAAATGAGTCGCAAACATATGCGCGATTTATTTGCTCAAGACCCGGAACGCTTTAAAAAATTTTCACTTTGTTTAGAGAGCTTGGTTTTTGATTATTCAAAAAATATCATCAACCCAAAAACATTACAACTGCTTTTACAATTAGCAGAAGAATGTAATATAAAGCAAGCTATTCACGATATGTTCGCCGGTATCAAAATCAATGAAACCGAGCAACGCGCTGTATTGCATACAGCCTTACGTAATTTTTCCGATACGCCCATCTTAGTAGAAGGAAAGGATATTATGCCTAAAATCAGAAAGGTGCTCAACCAGATGAAAGGGTTTTGCAATAACCTGCATAGTGGTAAATGGAAAGGATATACCGGAAAAAAAATTACAACGATTGTAAACATCGGTATTGGTGGAAGCGATTTAGGTCCGGTTATGGTTACAGAAGCACTTCGCCCCTATTGGGTGGAAGGCATCTCTACTTTTTTTGTAAGTAATGTTGATGGTACCCATATTGCCGAAACTTTAAAAAAATGTAATCCGGAAGAAACCTTGTTTCTCATTGCTTCCAAAACATTTACTACGCAGGAAACCATGACGAATGCGCATACGGCAAGGGAATGGTTTTTGGAGTATGCAAAAGATGAAAAACAAATTGCTAAACATTTTGCGGCCCTAAGTACCAATGAAGCATTGGTAACAGCTTTTGGCATTGATAAGGCCAATATGTTTAAATTTTGGGATTGGGTTGGGGGAAGATATTCTTTATGGAGTGCCATCGGTTTATCTATTGCGCTAACAATAGGCTACGATCATTTTGAGGCATTATTGCGCGGCGCCGAAGGCGCCGATATCCACTTCCGCACAGAGAAAATGGATAGAAATATTCCGGTACTCATGGCATTGTTAGGCATCTGGTATACCAACTTCTTCGGTGCCCAAAGCGAAGCTATCCTTCCTTACGATCAATACCTTCACCGCTTTGCGGCTTATTTTCAGCAAGGTAATATGGAAAGCAATGGGAAAAGTGTAGACAGAAGCGGTAACCCCGTAAACTATGCAACAGGACCAGTTATTTGGGGTGAACCCGGTACAAATGGTCAACATGCTTTCTATCAACTTATTCACCAAGGTACCCTCCTTATTCCATGTGATTTTATTGCCCCGGCCATTAGTCATAATCCTGTTGGCGATCACCATACGAAATTACTTTCAAACTTTTTTGCACAAACAGAAGCACTCATGAATGGCAAAACAGAAAATGAAGTAAAAGTGGAACTCATGAAAGCGGGTAAGTCAGAAGAAGAAATAAAAAAACTAACACCCTTTAAAGTATTTGAAGGTAATAAGCCTACGAACTCTTTCCTCCTAAAAAAAATCGACCCATCTTCTCTCGGTATGCTCATTGCTTTATATGAACATAAAATTTTTGTACAAGGTGTGATCTGGAATATTTTCAGTTTCGATCAATGGGGCGTTGAATTAGGTAAACAACTAGCCAGCACTATTCTACCAGAACTCATCAACGATGAGAAAATAACATCTCACGATAGTTCTACCAACGAACTGATCAACATCTATAAAACATTCAGAAAACAAGCATGATAACCGGTGTTCAGATAAGACCCATAGCACCTGCTGATAATAAAGCAATGGCTAACATCATAAGAACTGCACTAACTGAATTCGGAGCCAATAAACCGGGCACCGTTTTTTATGATGATACCACCGATCATCTCTATGAACTATTTCAATCAGCCCCATTAAGCGCTTATTATGTGGCGGAAAAGAATGGCGAATTGATTGGCGGTGCAGGCATATTCCCTACCGAAGGGCTGCCGGCTAATACTTGCGAGCTGGTAAAAATGTATCTCCACAAATCAGCGAGGGGTATGGGTTTGGGAAGATATATGATAGATCAATGTATACTTACGGCTAAAGAAAAAGGCTTCACCCAAATATATTTAGAAACCATGCCCGAACTTAAGAAAGCGGTATCGGTATATGAAAAATTTGGATTTCATTATCTCGATGGCCCTATGGGAAATTCCGGACATAATGGTTGCGATATTTGGATGCTACGAGATATTTAGTGTTACCACATATTACGTGGACACCAATCGCCGTACTTATTCCCCAACAAAAAGCCAATCAAAATTTCGTGTGTTCCCTTGCTTACAGTGTTTAATTTAGAGGTTTGGATATCATACGAGTAGCCGATATTGATCGAATTACTCAAATTAACCCCAAACATAGCCGCAAAACCATCCTGGTACCGATACGAGGCACCCAACCACACTAAATCCTGATACTGGAATTTTGTATTCACATCAAAACCTATTGGAAGTGGACTAATATACCTGATCAAGGCAGAAGGTAAAAAGGAAACATCATCAGAAATAGGTAATCGATATCCGGCACTTAGAAAAAGATGCGGAATTAACCTACCTTTTGTTAATGCGACTGTATTATCCGAAAATGAAATATTCTGCGGCACAATTTGCTGTGCAGATAATCCTAGAAAATAATCTTTGGAATACAACCATAATCCGGCACTCACATCGGGCTTCAATCTATTCAATGTACCACTACTGGCCACAGCCGGATCAACAGTAGTAGTGCCGAAATTCAATTTACTCCCATCTAAACTCATATTCGTGATACCCACCGAAATACCTGCCGATAAATTTGTTGTGGGAGATAACCCAATATGATAGGCATAGGTTCCGTAAGCGGCGAAGCGATTGAGTGGCCCGGTTTTATCATTCAATATTGTAAAGCCAACTCCCTGATGTGGATCTGCTGCCTGATAATCTCGCCAATAGGCTTGTCCGCGCGGGTTCTCCCCTCTGGCTTTAAAGCTTGTTGCCGTAGTATTATCATAAGCACTTTTTTTCAATGGACCATGTATAGTAAGATATGTGGTAACCGGTGCATCTTGGAGTCCAACCCATTGCATCCTGTGACTCGCTTTTACATCCCAATAATTTTCAATACCAGCAACAGCCGGATTGATGATATAATTATTCATGATGTATTGGGTATAGTAAGGCCGCTGCTGCGCGTAACCGATCTTTATCATGCTCAATAAAAAAAAGATACATTGTATGAATTGCCTCATCGAATAATTGTTACAGAACCTGAAATAATTTTTCTTCCATTTTTAGGATTGATCACATAATAATATGTGCCAATAGGTAAGGGATTTCCATTTACGGTTCCATCCCAATCTACGGAATAACCAACACTCGTAAATACCAATTGCCCATATCGGTTGTAAACATCCACCGTTGCGCCGGGATAGCTCTCTAAATATTGAATACGCCAGCGATCATTAATACCATCTCCATTCGGTGAAAATGCATTGGGTACTATAGGTGATAATAATAATTTCAAAAACACCGTGTCACTAACTGTACAGCCACCAATACCTGTTAAATATAACCGGTAGGTAATATCTCCTAAAGGCGTGGAAACAGGTGTAGAATCTGTTGGATCATTTAAATAAGTAGAGGGCGTCCATATATAACTCAGATTCGTACCATAATAATAAATAGGCTTAAGCTTGAGGTTACCACCTTCTAATACATTTACCCTTTTAGGGAGTGTAAGCTTCGGATAAGGATATACAGTTAGATCCTTACTTACCGTATCACTTACACAGCCTTGTGCATTGAAAAAATAATAACTGATCGTGTAGGTACCAGAGTCGTTAAATTGTCGCGATGGATTTTTTACAGCCGCATTAAAACCCTTAGCTAAATCCCAACGCCAGCTTACCGCGCTACTACTCATACCATTTCCATTATCAGAGAAATAAACCGTATCACCTACACAGGCGGTTGTAACGTTCATACCCAAATTTGCTTTGGGCCAGGGATAAATATTATTGAAAGATTTAGTGAGTGAATCTTTACATCCATCTTTTGAGGTAACGATAAGTTTCACATTAACCGGACCTAAAGCACTGTATTTATGTGTAGGGTCTTTTAATAAAGAAGGTGTTGCATCTGATGGATCGCCAAAATTCCATAGATAACTAAATAGCGATTCAGATCCATCCGCAATGGTAGATTGATTGGTGAAAGTGGCTCTACCATCGGGTAAGCAAACTACATTAGGTAATGTAAAGGCGGGCTGAGGCAGTGAATTTACTTTAATAGCCTG
>JAIEQT010000621.1 GCA_019747455.1 Chitinophagaceae bacterium
TAAACATCGCCCCCATTATATCGTTAAAGAATCTAATATTGTATAATGAGCCGATATATATTATTGAGCTTTGATGTAGAAGAATTCGATATCCCGCTTGAATTTAAACAACCTATAGCCCCGGCCGAACAAATACGTATTGGGAAATCAGGCTTAGATGCCATCCAACCCATCCTTACAGAATATACTACAACCCTTTTCACCACTGCCAATTTTGCCGATCATTTTCCTCAGGAGATAAAGGAATTAGCACAAAAACATGAAATAGCTTCGCATACCTACTACCATGGCCTTTATGAAGATGTCCATCTATCACAATCTAAACAAAGATTAGAAGCTATCACTGAAAAAAAGATTACCGGACTTCGGATGCCGCGTATGCGGCCCGTATCTATGCAGGCAGTAGCCAATGCAGGATATGAGTATGACTCTTCGATTAACCCTACTTTTTTGCCGGGCAAGTATAATAACCTCCATTTACCAAGAGTAAAATATTTCGATACCCCTATGTGGCGTATACCGACATCGGTAACACCACACTTCAGAATACCCCTTTTTTGGTTAAGTGCCAAAAATATACCCTTAGCTATTTATAAACAGCTTTGTATCCAAACACTAAAGAAAGATAGTGTACTCTGCTTGTACTTTCATCCTTGGGAATTCACTAATATCAATGGTTTTGGTTTACCCGCTTACACGCGGAGGTTTGCCGGACAAGCTTTCGTAAATAGAATCTCAGACCTACTCGAAGGCCTATCGCAATATGGCGATTACATCACCATGGCTCAATACCATCACGTAACGCAGGCTTAAATTATTATTAAACTAAAAATAATGTTGGAATTACTCAGGAAAAAAGATATGACTGCCGGCGAAATAGCTGATCAGTTTAATATATCTAAGCCGAGTATTTCTCATCATCTAGATTTATTAAGGCAGGCAGAACTGGTTGTATCTGTGAAAGAAGGGCAGTTTATTTTTTATTCGATCAATACCACTGTAATGGATGAAATGCTCAAATGGATTCTTCAATTTAAAAAGAAATAAATACTATGCAACATAAATCACCTTTTCAAACTGTATTAGTAGTACTACTGGCCATAATACCGTTGGCTTATCTAACCTATCTATATCCATCTTTACCGGATAAGGTACCCACTCATTATAATATTTCCGGCAAAATAGACGCGTATGGTGAAAAAACTACTATATGGATACCGGTAGTTATTTTCTCGATACTAAACATAGGCATACACTTTCTATTCAAGGCACTACCCAAAATAGATCCGAAAAAATCTGCCACACAATCGCCCGCCATGCTTGCTAAGCTAAGTACTTTTTTAGCTGTCTTTTTAGTTCTTATACAAATCAGCATGATCCAGGCAACTACAGGGAATACATCAATCTTAAATAAAACATTGGTACCTGCGATTGGTTTATTATTCGCGTTAATTGGTAATTATATGTTTAGTATCAAACCCAACTATTTTGTTGGATTGCGTTTACCATGGACTTTAGAGAATGAAGATAACTGGAGAAAAACGCATCAATACATTAGTAAATATTGGGTTACGGGAGGGATCATCATCTTTATAACCGGCCTATTCACAAGTTTTTTAACAGGCATGATAGTATTATTTGCTGTATTAGCCATAATCGTGATCCTACCTATCCGATACTCCTACCTACTTTATAAGCATCAACCTAAATAGCAGATCATGAGAAAAAATATTATTACAATAGCATTGCTTGTATGCTCAACAATTATGTTCGCGCAAACTAAACCGAGGCCACAAACACCGGCTCCTCCTTTCGATTATATTATAGATAGCGTTGAATACGATAACACGGATAGATCTGTCCATCTTGGTGCAACATTAAGCTATCCAAAAACAAAAGAACCTTTCACTACCGTTATAATGATTACAGGTAGTGGTCAACAGGATCGGGATGAAACTATTTTGGGTCATAAGCCTTTTGCAGTAATTGCCGATTACTTAACAAAGCAAGGTTTAGCGGTACTAAGAGTAGATGATAGAATGAGAGGAAAGAGCAAAGGCAATGTTTTAACAGCAACAAGCGCAGATTATGCCGAAGATGTGATGACTAGTATCAATTACTTACTAACAAGAAAAGAAGTAGACAAAAATAAAATTGGCGTTATTGGGCATAGCGAAGGAGGGTTTATTGCACCCATGATATATACCAAATTTCCAACATTAGCATTTATTGTTTCACTAGCAGGAACAGGTATATCAGGTGCTGAAATATTGCAAAAGCAACAAACAGATCCATTAAAAAATGTTGTATCTGAAAAAGTTTTCAACGCTTACGCAGATCTTACAAAACAAACATTAACAATAATCCATGATAACTATTCTTTATCCGACTCACTAATATTAGAAAGTGTAAAAAATGTTTTCACAAAATGGAAGATGAATAACGATGATAGTACACTTATAAAGCTTAACGCGAAAAATGTAAGCGCAGAAGTATATGCAAATCAACAGATTAAAGCGGAACTAATCCCTTGGTATAAATACTTTATTGCAACCGAACCAGATCAATTCTGGAGTCGCGTAAAATGTCCTGTACTAGCCTTAAATGGGGAGAAAGACATACAAGTATATCCCGAACAAAATATCACTGCCATCATCAAAGCAGTAAACAAAGGAGGCAACAAAAATATTACTACTAAGATTTTCCCGGGATTAAACCATTTATTCCAGCGTTGCACAAAATGTACAATACAAGAATATGCTGAGTTAGAAGAAACTTTTTCACCTGAAGTACTAATATATATTAAAGATTGGTTGAAAGAAAAGAAATTCATTTAACTAACTGATGTGAACTATTTAGCCCATGCCTATTTTTCTTTTGACGACCCTGATATTTTATTAGGTAACATGATTAGTGACTATATCAAGGGAAATAAGCAGTATACCTATCCAACAGCAGTACAGGCCGGAATTCGTTTACACAGACAAATAGATATATTTACAGATACACATCCTGCTACAAGAGAAATAAAAAAAATATTTGCTCCCGAAGTACGCTTATATGCCGGTGCGTTTACAGATGTTGTATACGATCATTTTTTAGCTATAGGAGAAGAAAAAACAGAACAAGAATGGCTCAACTTCACTCGGAGAACCTACTTTTTATTGGAAGCCAATAGCCCTCTTTTTCCAGAGAGATTTCAGAAAATGTTTCCCTACATGAAATCGCAAAACTGGCTTTATAATTACCGTTTTAGCTGGGGTATCGAGAGAAGTTTTGAGGGAGTTGCCCGAAGAGCCAACTACTTGCAACCCAATAATGCTTGTTTTGCCTTATTTGAGGCCCATTACAAAACAATAGAAGCACATGCCAAACCTTTTTTAGAAGATGTTAAAAACTTTGCTCAACTTCAATTTACGCAATTAAAAAAGCAATAGCCGCTTATCTTTGCGCAAACTATTCATGATGAAGAAAATAGGACTGGCATTATTTTGCATCGGCTTAACAAGCGTGTTACTAGCACAACAAAAAGCAACCGAACTCGATAAGTCGCCCATGGATATGAGTTATTGGCCTGCTAATTACCCCATTCTAAAAATGGGAGGTAAAGTTAAGTTACAACCAACTGCACGAATCATTTATGGGCGCCCCGCAAAAGGAGGCAGAACTATTTTTGGTGGTATCGTTAAATACGGAGACCTATGGCGCTTAGGTGCTAATGAAGCAACAGAAATTGAATTTTTTACAACCGTAAAAATTGGCGATAAAAAAATAACTGCCGGTAGATATACGATTTATTGCGTACCAACTGAAAGTAGATGGACCTTAATTTTTAATAAGGATAATTTCTGTTGGGGAAGCTTTACATATGATACCAAAAAAGATATTATTAAAGTAGATATCCCAACCGAAAAAAATTCAGAGAATGTAGAATTTTTCACTATTTATTTTGAAGAAGCGGGAGATAACGCAAATCTTATCTTTTTATGGGATGATGTGAAAGTTAGTTTACCAATTACTGTTTTAAAAAAGATATCATAATTTATGAAGATTGCCACTAAATACATCCATGCCGGTATGGAGCCGGATCCATCCACAGGAGCCATCATGACTCCGATCTATCAAACGTCGACCTATGTACAGGAAGCTCCCGGAGTAAACAAAGGTTTTGAATATGCACGCAGTCAAAACCCCACCCGTGAAGCATTAGAGGAGGCCTATGCACAAATAGAAAACGGTAAATATGGCTTGGCATTTAGCAGTGGGGTTGCTGCAACCGACGCTGTCATTAAATTATTATCTCCAGGCGATGAAGTTATTGCCGCTAATGATATGTATGGCGGTACTTACAGATTATTTAGTAAGATTTTTGAAAAATTTAATATCAAATTCACCTATATCGATACTACCAATATCAGCGAAGTAGAAAAGGCAGTATCCAGTATTACTAAGTTAATCTGGATCGAAACACCTACCAATCCATTGATGAATATCACCGATATTGCTGCCGTAGCCAAAATTGCAAAAGCAAATAAAGCATGGCTCTGTGTAGACAATACATTTGCCTCTCCCTATTTACAAAATCCCTTAGATCTGGGTGCTGATATTGTTATGCATTCTGCTACCAAATATCTTGGCGGACATAGCGATGTAATTCAGGGCTGTCTTGTAATGAACGACGATAGTTTACGGGAGCAACTCTATTTTATCCAAAAAAGCTCGGGTGCCGTTCCCGGACCAATGGATTGCTTTTT
>JAIEQT010000541.1 GCA_019747455.1 Chitinophagaceae bacterium
TTACAACCAATGAATCTGTATTCACACATCCGTTATCATTTACTGTTAGATAGTACTTAGTGGTATCTTTGGGGAATACGGATGGATTATTACTGTTTCTATTAATAATTCTTGTATTGGGTAGCCAAGAAAAAGTGCCTGTTGTATTCTTTACAGAGATAGCTAAAGTATCGATATCACAAATAAGCGTGTCTCTAAATGGTAATTGTATAAATGGTTTATCACTAACAGGCAAATTAAATTTTGTACTATCTATACAACCCTTCGAATCGCCACTGATAAGTATTATTTGTTTAGTAGAGGCAGTGCTATATGTGTACGTAGCATTTTTGGTAATGGCCGTATCCGCTACTGTTGTTTCATCTCCAAAATTCCATTTCCAAAAATTGACGATACCGAAAACAGAGCTTGTAGTATCCTTAAACTGATAAGGATTCAATAAGCAACTTCCTTGTACTATAAAACCAGGTTTGAATCCGGGATAAACAAGTACTTGTGCAGTATCTGTTCCAATACATCCTCGCGGTCCGGTTACCGTTAATGTTGCTTTATAAGTACCCGGGTTTTTATAAGTATGTTGTACGGCACCAGCTTGTGGGTAGGTGTTCACTAACGAGTCGCCAAAATTCCAGATATAATTTGTAATACCCGAAGCGGTAGATCCATTTTCAAATAGCACAGTATAATCTCTGCACTGAATAATTTTTTCCGGCAAATTGGCCTCAATCAGATCACAACTTTTTACTTCTAAAATAAAATCTTTACGATGCTCATTGAAAGGTTGATTGTTTCGCCACTCTGTAATACATACGCTTACCACATATTTTCCTTCAGGTGGAGCAATGCCGGAAATAATTCCAGTATTAGGATCTATCGTAACATTTGAGCCAAGAGGAGAACCGCCGGAATATGGGGCAGAATAAGGAACGGCTTGCTGGTTTAAAATATTGGGCGGAATAGTAGCATTGGTACCACTGCCGGCATAGGCATCACAAAATGAATATGTAAGTTTATCTCCATCAGCATCTTCGGCTCCGAAATCGAGTATAAATTTTTTGTTAGCACAAACCAGTGCAGTGTCTTTTATATTAAATTGCGGACTACTATTATTTCCGCTGGCTAAGGTTTGTGTACCGGGGATTCGTGTACTATAGTTGCTCCCAATACCCGTACTCTGACCAATATTCGTAATAAAATCTACCCGGCAACAACCTATTCTGGAAAGCGTATATCCTGCCGTATTATTAGGTAAAGTTACCGTATTACTAAAAATGGCAAGTTGATAACAAACCGTAATATTACCAGTTAAGCAGGGAAATGCAGATGTGGTAAGATTTAGCGTACTAATCGGGCCCTGTAAAGGCAACGGTAATGAAGCTTTTAGTAAACCTCCCTCATAGATTCCAACCGTCACAGATTCGTTTGTTAAGAGTGGCCCGGTTGAATTACAATCTCTAAATAGCCTTAAAACAACTTTATAATTTTTTCCTGTTCCATCGGGCGTATCATTTAAGTAGGTATAAAAAAGCTCTCCTCCGGCAACATGTTTGGCTAAAACAATTTTGCTCAGTAGCATCACTACTATAAAGAAAAATAGCTTTTTCATATCAACTAAATCACTTCCGCTAAAAACTGAAGAAGAAGGGAATTGAGTAGTTGAGGAGCCTCTAGCATACTCATGTGAACAATATTCTCCAGTACATGAATATACGATTTATTTGGCAGGTGTGATTGCGCGAGTACATCTGTTAAAGGAGCCGCCACACTTCTGTTCCGGCAATAAACAAAACGGGTACCGTTGCCGAAGAAAGAACATGTGTTCTATCTGGCCGGTCGCGCATAGTAGCATAGTAAGCTTGTAAAGTAGAAGTTAGAAAAGCAGCTGATTGATCGATAAGCGCTGTAATTTTAGAAGGTATCTGCTGCTTAGAAGTAATGCTGAACAAATTTGGTATGGTATTCTTCAGGAAGGCATAACCGCCGTACTGCTCCATCACTTCTATTCCTTTAGTTCGCATACCTTTTTTTTCTGCAGAATCGGCATATGCTGTTGAGTGTATAAGTCCCCATGCTTTTAAACATTCAGGATATTTTTCTGCAAAACATAAAGTGATATATCCACCCATACTATGTCCTAATACAATACACTCGTTGATCATTTCATAACGCAATAATGCATGTATGGCCTCGGCCATCGAATCGATAGTGATGATTTCATTATTTTTTTGGATTGATTTTCCGGTACCGGGAAGATCAGGAATTAGCACCCGATATTTTTTCGAAAGTGCTAATACCTGTTCATCCCAGATACTACGATCTTCCCCAAATCCATGTAATAAAATAATAGGAAAACCATAACCTGCCTCTTCATAAAACAATTCGTAGTGATTTGTTGATATTGTTTTTAGGGCACTCATGGTTTGGGTTTATTAGGAAATATTCTTTTAATTACACCTACGTAGCATAAACCTAACAGAATAATGAACGAAGCCCCTTGTGCCATTTCATATATATAATCGCCCTGCTTTGTGTAAAATGTTTGCTCAGGTATAATGGGAATATTCATTTTAATCGCACCTGTCTTATCCCAATCCAATTGTTGTACAATGTCACCTCTTTCATTAATGATGGCAGAAACACCTGTATTCGCACTCCGTACCACCCATCTTCTATTCTCAATGGCTCTTAGTTTGGCATAGGCAAGATGTTGTTTATACCCAGGCGTATTACCCCACCAACCATCATTGGTAATAATACCTAATACAGCTGCGCCATCTTTTACATATTCCCGAACATAATCCCCATAAATACTTTCATAACAAATAATAGGGGCTATTGCATAATTGTTTGTTTGGGCACGAAAAACAATGGGTGTATCAGATCTTCCATAACCTCCTGTTGAGCCTCCAAATTTTTCAAATACCGGTGCCAGTACATTCAAGAAAGAAGGTAATGATTCTACACCCGGTACTAATTTACTTTTATTGTAGAAATCGGGCGGTTGATTGGCTTGAATATGGATGGCTGCATTAAAGGCGTCATAATACGTATTTAACTCAGTTCTTTTTGCTGTCGAAGTAGCTTTTGTGTTACCATAATTTTTATATGTTTCAATACCCGAGAGTAAGGAAAGCGTTGGATGTTGTTGAATGAATTGAAAAATTGACTGATAGTAATTATTCTGTGTTACCAAATCTTGCCATTCTCCTACACTCATTGCTGTTTCTGGCCAAAGTACCCAAGCTGTATTACTATCAACAGACTCTTTGGTTAATTGAAGAAGCTGATTTATTTGTGTGGAAGCAGTACCTAAAGAGAATTTTTGATAGGGATCAATATTTGGCTGAACCGCTACCATATTTTTTGTAGCTATAATTTGTTGATTGTTATTTTTTTCTAATACACTACTCCATATCCATAATAATATAGGTATCATAAAAAATAATCCGGCTGAAGGCAGCCAGTTTTTTAAGCTATTATTCGATTGCCATTTTTGTATTATAACAAAAAATAAAATGTTTTCAAGCAAAATGAACAAGGAACCACCTGCTACCCCTGTATAACTATACCATTGAATAAAGTGGGTATTATTGGCAAACACATTTCCAAGTGTTAGCCAAGGCCAACTCAGTTCCCAGTTCAAGTGTATGTATTCAAAACAAAGCCAAAAAGATAGGAAACCAAATAATGCTAAGATGGGGTGAAAAAATTGTCGCGCTTTATAGTAAGCTATCCAGGGAATACACATCAGTAAGCTATTGGCAATAATGGCACTGATGCCCCCAACGAGTGTAGAATTACATACCCACCAAGTAGTGCCTACATTCCAAATAAGCATGGCAAAAAAAGTCTGCCAAAAAAACTGAGCAGCTTTTTTGGTTTCAGCAGCACACCAAAACAATGGAACAAATGCAAAAAAAATAAGAAAAGCAAATGGGGAGGGAGGCCATGAAAATGCCAGTAAAACTGCTGATAAAAATGTAAATATCGATAAATTTGAAACTAATTTCTTGAGAGTGGTGATCATCCGGACTTTTTATTATCGAAAATTACACAACTATAAGCAAATCTAGCTTCTACTAAATAAGTTAATTTTTGTTACAAATGAAAAATGTAACAAACTCATGCTTTGGGAAAAGGAAGTATTTGAGTTTGAACCTGAACTGTTTGTAATAGGAATATTTCTGAAAGTCGGACGAACCGATTGATAAGACGATAAGAAAATAAAAGTGATTTTCGGCGAATAATTATATCTTAAACCTAAATCGATAGACCAAACAAATGCAGTTGCTTTACTTGATGCTTGATTACTTGTTGTTTGCATCCCTGAACTATTATTTTTTTGAGTTATTATGATGTTAGGAGACTGTACAAAGCTAACACCTAAATAAGCACTATTTATTAACTGTATGGTATTTGATTTATTTAGTCTATATAAATCAGTACCACCAATACAGATATTTATATTAGACCATCTTCCAGTTGAAGTACTGTAAGAGTTTGAATTGCTTTGCGCTTGTAAGGATGATGTAAGGGAATTTGAGTTAAAATTATTTGAATTTATACCCGTTTTGAAAGAAAAGTAATGGTTTTTTTTTATACGTATATGGTAAGAAAAATTAGCTGATAGTCCTACTTGAGCGAATCCAGAATTAAGGTCTGTTATACTCTTTTTTGCAAAGACTCCAACTGGAACTGAAACACCCGCATCCCAAAGAAATAAGGCTCTTTCGTTGATTTGAGAAAAGCAAGAAGAGCTTAA
>JAIEQT010000493.1 GCA_019747455.1 Chitinophagaceae bacterium
CATTTCCCCCGCAAGATGCCAGTAATATGGCGGTGGCGCTGATAGTAATAAATGATTTTATAGTAAACATAATAGTTATTTTATGAGTTTATTTATAATTTTCCTACTGCTGATAAGTAATCGATTTTGGCAATCACAGCGTCATATAATGCGGTTATAAAATTGCTTTGCGCTGTTTTGAGATCTACGTCTGCAGCATTAATTTCAGTATTGGAACCGGTACCTATTTCATATTTTTTCTTGGTTTGGGCATATACTTTTTCGGCGAGCTCCATATTTTGTTTTTGGAAATCCATGGTAGCTATGGCATCTTTAAATTTCAACCGAGCCTGCTCTACCGCATTATCAATATTCAGCTTAAGGGCCTCGATTTGATTGTTCGTATTTTGTAAATCGATTTTTGCTCTTTTAATACGTGCATCTTTTGCAAAGCCATCAAAAATTGGAACTGAAATATTTAATCCAATATTAGAGGCTGTGAACCAATCGCCTTTGTTAAAGAAATTAAACTCATTCCGTAAAGCCTGCTTGCTGTAAGAAGCTCCTAATGCTACAGTGGGTAAATAACTTAATTTATATCTGCGAACATTATATTCATTTAATTTTTTGGCTAGTCCCAAATACTGATAATCTTTACGATCATTATAGGTATACTCGTCGAGCGTAATATCTGTTTTTATTTGCTCATAGCTTAATGTATCTGTAAGAACTAGCGTATCTGAAACCGGCATACCCATAAGGGTTTTGAGTCCGAAATATCCAATGTTAATAGCATTTAGCGCTTTTAGTTTTTCCGTTTTCAAATTTGTTAATTGAACGGATACTTTATCGATATCGATTTTCTCAGCAAAACCATTTTTATACAAGACTTTAGCATCTTTTTCCAGCTTGCTAAGACGGTCAATATTAGCGTCTAAAATGGTTAATGAGGTTCTGCTAACAATTAGTTGATAGTATATTTTATAAATATTTGTTTTAATGGTTTCTTCTGTTACCTCGGCACCTTTAGTTTGAAAGTCGATAGATGCTTTACGGGCTTGTAATCCAACAAATACTTGTCCATCGAATAATAATTGCTGTAAGCTAACACCGGCACTGGCATTATATTTTGTACCAAATTGTGCATTTACAAATCCAAAGTTATTGGGCATTTGAATGGGGTTACCATTGCCATCTTTTACTCCTTCTTTTACCAACACACCATAGGTTGCAGGTGATATGAAGTCGGGAATTACGGTTACGGCAATATTGGGCAAATGTTGCGTACCTATACTTCCGGTAAGGGTAGGGAAAGCGGCAGCGGTAATCTCTCTGTTTGTTTGTATTTGCGACTGAATATTCAGTAATGCGTTCTTTACCTGCACATTATTTTTTCTGGCATAATCTATCGCTTGTACAATACCAAACTCGTGTTTGGTAGCGACTTTTTGCGCTATCATGGTGCTTGTAAAAAATAGCAAACAGAGCAATAGTTTCGATTGTTTTTTCATGCTCATGGTTTAAAGTTTTTTTCTCTTTGTTTTTTATACTTTACAATTAATTTTTGTCCTTTTGCAGTAGCAATGCCATATAGGAAATGCTCAAATAATACTGTCTGCACTTCCATTAAACTGTATTTGCCTGTTGGAAATAATTCAGGATTAAATGGAACGAAGATGCTCTCGATCCTGAATTTGGCTAATATATCAGGATCTACATCGGACCGGTATAGTTCTTCTTTCTTTCCTTTTTCGATATTCTCTTTTACTACCTTATAGAGAAATTTATTTTTATGATCATTAAAAAGCTTGAAAGCGGCGGGATGGTATTTTTTAAGTTCAAAAATAATTCCCGGATTCATTGTAGACATCATTTCTTGCATCATATCTAAAGCCAGATAAACTTCATGAATGGCATTTTCACTCTCTTTTCTATGTCGGGCACATTCTTCCTCATCCTGCTCTGTTTCTACCATTACAATAGCATTTACCAAGGCATCTTTGTCTGCATAATACTGATAAATGGTTTTTTTACTCACGCCTAAATGGGAGGCAATATCATCCATTGTTACAGCCTTTACGCCGTAGCGGAAAAAAAGCTCATGGGCTTTTTCAATAATTCGATCTTGCGTTTCCATATACGGCCGCAAAACTATGGAAACTTTTATCGTTGCAGAAGTTTCCTCTCATTTTTTTTGTGTTAAATTATTATTAATGGCTTTTCAGCTTGACGAACGGCAATACTTACTGCTGTTAGTTTTGCTTTACTGCTGGTAATACAATTCTGTTTATCTTGCACCTTCAACGCGGCTTTATGCGCTTACGAACAATTCTATCTAAATTATTTCAATACTTTTTTCAAGGACTTATTGTGTTAGCGCCAATAGGTATTACTATTTGGGTGGTATTGAGCTTATTTAATCTGGTAGATGATATTTTACCCAATATTATTCATGCATTTGCTCCTTCTTTTGTTCCAAAAGATACCGAGGGGAATTTAGTGAAAATACCGGGCCTGGGTTTTATAGTGGTGGTAATATTAGTATTACTTGTAGGCTGGTTATCTTCCTTGTTTGCCGTTGGTAGGCTGGTTGCATTACTAGATACCGTGTTAGAAAAAACACCCGGAATTAAATTCATTTACTCTTCCGTAAAGGATTTTTTAGAAGCTTTTGCCGGGAATAAGAAAAAATTTGATAAACCTGTTTTAGTAAATGTGGACGCCAATGATGTATGGCGTATTGGCTTCATTACGCAAAAAAGTAGTGCCGAATTCGGCTTAGCAGATCATGTTACAGTATATGTTCCTCATTCCTATGCGATATCGGGTATTACCTATATGGTACCAATTACCCGTATCAAAACACTTACTGATATCAGTGCTGCAGAAGCCATGAAATATACTGTTTCCGGTGGTGTTACCGATTTGCATGATTAACTTATTAGATTACTATGGTCATAGCGGTCAATGCTATTTTTTTTCAAGATGAAAAGCGGGAAGGCTACGGGCATTATGCTTGGGAAATAGTAAGTCAACTTATAGATACACATCCCGAGCATGAGTTTGTATTATTATTTGATAAGCCATATAGTAATTATTTTATCAAAGCACCTAATGTAAAAGCTATGCTTATAAAGCCGGCAGCGAGGCATGTTCCCGGTTTTTTGTATTGGTACAATATTACCGCGGCAAAAGCAGTTAAAAAAATAGGAGCTGCCGTATGGCTGCAACCCTATGGTTTTTGTAGTTTAGTATCCAGCACGCCGCAAGTATTAGTTGTTCATGATCTTGCGTATAAACATTTTCCAAAAGATAATACCAAAATGAATCAATGGTATTATGAAAAATTTACGCCTCAATTTTTGAAGAAGGCTACAAGAGTTATAACTGTATCACATTTCTCTCAACAAGATATACTTACCCAATTTCCTGCTTTACAAAAGCCAATACAAGTAATACCAGGCGCGGCAAGAAAGGGATTCGCACCATTGAACTGGGATGAAAAAGAATTTGTGAAAAAAAAATATACAAATGAGCAGGAATATTTTTTGTTTACGGGTGGTATTAGTCCACGTAAAAATTTGGTAAACCTGCTCAAGGCATTTTCCCTTTTTAAAAAATGGCAAAAAAGCAATATGAAACTAGTAATAGCAGGCAGACTAGCCTGGCATTACGAAATTTTTTTGGAGAAATTGAAAACCTATAAATATAGAAATGATGTAGTTCTTACTGGTTATCTTCCTGAAACTGATTTGCAGAAGTTGGTAGCCGGCGCTTATGCCATGATATATACCAGTAATTGGGAAGGTTTTGGTTTACCTATTGTAGAAGCCATGCAATCGGGTGTACCGGTGATCACATCTAACACATCCAGTATGCCGGAGGTAGGCGGTTCGGCGGCCTGTTATGCCAATCCTGCCGACCCGGAAGATATGGCTGCTCAAATGCAACTGCTCTATAAAAGCGAAACATTGCGGAGTTCGCTAATTCAGGCAGGATTTGAGCAGGCAGCTAAATATAGCTGGGATCATGCTGCTGCTCTTTGCTATGCAGAAATAATGGCAGCCATCCATATTTAGCACTAATTTTGCCAACTATATTTTTGTATGAAACAATCAAATATTTCAATCGATATTTCACTCGATGAACAAAAAGTACCCCATGATATCAGCTGGAATGCTACCGATAGTACAGCCGATATGAAGCAAAAAGCAAAAGCCATGATGCTGGCTTTTTGGGATGGCGAAGATAAAACTGCCTTACGTATCGACTTATGGACGAATCAAATGATGGTAGATGAAATGGCCGATTTTTTTTATCAAACCTTTATGGGTATGGCCGATTCATATCAACGGGCCACAGGTCAACAGGCTATTACAGAGGATATCAAAACATTTGCAAAATCGTTCTATCATAAATTCAGAGAAACACAATTAAAAGAAGCTAAATAAAATAAAGATGAGCTTAGAAATACAGGTTATGGGAGCCATGAAGGAGGCTATGAAAAGCAAAAATGAAGGTATGCTCAGAGGCTTGAGAGCTATTAAAGCAGAAATCATAAAAGCCAAAACAGAACCCGGTGCTAACGGACAAGTTACCGCAGAAGGTGAGCTCAAGCTGTTACAAAAAATGATGAAACAGCGTAAGGATTCACTCGATATTTTCCAGCAGCAAAACCGGGCTGATTTAGCGCAAAAAGAACAAGAAGAGATAACTGTAATTGAACAGTTTTTACCTGCTCAAATGAGCGAAGAAGAACTCCAAGCCGCCATAAGCACCCTTATTCAAG
>JAIEQT010000292.1 GCA_019747455.1 Chitinophagaceae bacterium
TATCAAAAAGTTTGTGCTATGAAGCGTATTATATCGCTCTCTATTGTTATATGTTTTTTTGTTGCTTGTCAGCGTAACGCTATAACCGGTAGGAAACAATTTACCGTGCTGGTTCCAGAATCTGAGGCGCAATCTATGGCTATCGGTCAATACAAAGAGTTTATCAATACGAACAAAGTAATCCCAGCAGGTAATAAAGATGCTGATATGGTTAAGCGAGTTGGTAATAAAATTATTGCCGCAATTAACGCTTATTATAAATCAAAAGGACTCACAAAAGAATTAGAAGGGTATAATTGGGAGGTCAATTTGGTTGAAGATAAGCAAGTCAACGCCTGGTGTATGCCCGGCGGTAAAATTGTAGTATATACCGGTATTTTGCCTATTACGCAAAATGAAGCGGCACTGGCGGTAGTAATGGGACATGAAATTGCACATGCACTAGCAAAACATGGAAGTGAAAGAATGAGTCAGGGCTTAGTGCAACAAGGCTTAGGTTTGGGGTTAGCATTGGCACTTTCCAACAAACCTGCCGTTACCCAAACAATTTTTAACGATGCCTACGGAGTTACAACCAATGCGGTTATTATGCCAGCTTTTAGCCGGTCTCATGAATTGGAAGCGGATCGTTTTGGGCTGATGTTTTCAGCACTGGCAGGCTATAATCCCAAAGAAGCCATTCCCTTTTGGCAAAGAATGAGTAAGATAGGCGGAGCTAGCACTACACCCAGTTTTATGCGTACACACCCAACAGACGAGGTTCGGATAGCTGAATTGCAAAAAATAATGGACGAGACGATCAATAATTATTATAAAGGCCCCGCAAGTAATTGATAGTCAGTGATATATAAAATAATTTAAGGTACTATACAGTCGGTTTGAAAAAAAGTTAAAAATCTTGTTTCTCCGATAACAATTTTTTAACTTTGCACACTTATTTGCATTCATTTAAACCAGTTGATAAGCATGTCTAATCAAACTTTGCTTGAAAAGCTACAACTAAAAGACGAAAAAAATCTACTTATTCAGGGCTTACCTTCTTCCATCGAAAAACAATTTGCTAAGCTTACCTATGCAAAAAATGTGACCCCGCTTTTAAAAAGTAAAAAAGTAGATTTCGCCCTTGTGTTTGCTATTAGTCAAACGCAGTTGAATAATGTTTTGAATGAAGTATTTCCAGCCTTGCACGATGAAAGTAAATTATGGATAGCTTATCCAAAAACAACCAGCAAAATTGCGAGTGATCTGAATCGGGATTGCAGCTGGGAATGTTTAACAAAAAAGGAATATGAATGTGTTCGCCAGGTTGCTTTAGATCATGTATGGAGCGCCATGCGATTTAAAAAATTAGATCAAATACCCAACCGCACCAGAGCCTTTTCAGAAATAAAAGCACCGGTAATAGGGGGAATAGATTTTGAAAAAAGACTCGTTAAAGCACCAGTAGATTTAGACAGGTTATTTACCAAACATACCGAAGCCAAAGAATTTTTTAGCTCTCTCTCTTTCACAAATCAGAAGGAATATGTATCCTGGATAGAAGGGGCTAAGAAAGAAGAAACACGCGCGCGTAGGGTAGAAACGGCTTTAGAAAAACTATTGGCCGGTAAGCGGAATCCGTCAGAGAAATAATAATAGACAATAGACGATAGGCGATAGACAATAGAGGATTTTCAGTCTAGCTTCCCTCCATTTGCATAATGGTTTCAAAAAGTTGCTCGTACTCGCTATTTAAAGCAGCAAGCTGAATGATAATATCGTTGTAGTTTTTCTCCAAGGTGGTAAAACCCGCACTATTACTATAGCTGGCAGGGTTACTCATATCCGCTTCATAACGGGCTTTATCAATATTTTTTTGCTCTATCTCTTTCTCTATATTAACCATCTTACGCTGTAGCTTCTGCAATTCTTTATTAATAGGCTTGCCAACCTGTTGATCCGTTTTAGAAGGGATGGAGCCGATACCTTCCACCTTACTCTTGTCGCCTTCTACCTTATTCCTCACGGCTTCCTCCTTACCACGCATCCCGGAACCCGTATCCTGAAATCCTTTAGTCTTCATCCTTTCACCCCATTCCACCCACTCTGCATATGTACCTTTAAATTCTTTAATTTCTCCATCTACTATCTCCCAAATTTTATTGGCCGTTTTGGAGATAAAATATCTATCATGACTAACAAAGATATAACTACCCTCATATTTATTGAGGGCTTCGGCGAGTAACTCCACCGAATGCATATCCAAGTGGTTTGTAGGCTCATCTAATAATAAAAAATTGGCTTTGCTAACAATAGTTTTGGCCAACGCCACACGTGCTTTTTCACCCCCACTTAATACGCGTATTTTTTTGTCTACATCATCGCCACTAAATAGGAACGAACCCAATAAAGCTCTTAATTCAGGATCTGTTTTCTTACTTCCACAATGCTGCAATTCTTCTAAAATAGTATGGGAAAGGGTAAGGGCTTCCAATTGATGCTGGGCGTAAAAACTTTCTTCTACATTATGTCCCCATACTCTTTCACCCTCAAATTTCTCTGTACCGGCAATCATACGTAATACCGTAGATTTTCCCTTCCCATTCGCGCCAATCAAAGCAATTTTATCTCCTCTTTCAATTTCAGCAGTTGCGTTGGTAACTATCCGAATATTCCCAAAACGCTTGGTTACATCTTTCAAAGTAACCAATATCTTACCCGGTACTTTTTCTAATTGAAAATTGATACGCAGATCCGGGCGCTCCAATTGCACATCCTCGATCTTCTCCAATTTATCTAGTCGCTTTTGTACACTTTGTGCTTGAGCAGCTTTGCTTGCTTTAGCTTTAAACCTTTCTATAAAACGTTCTTGCTGTCTGATATAATCTTGCTGGTTTTCGTAAGCCTTCTGCTGTAAATCTATACGTACTAATTTCTCCGTTTCATAAAATTCATAATTACCGCTGTAAATATGTAACTGCTGCTGGTACAGCTCTACAATTTTGTTCACCATTCGATTCAGGAAAAATTTATCATGACTCACAATCACTACACTACCCTTATAATGCACCAGATATTTTTCCAACCATTCAATAGATGGTAAATCTAAGTGGTTTGTAGGTTCATCCATTAATAATACATCCGGCTGTTGTAGTATCATCTTTGCCAACAGCACACGCATTCTCCAACCTCCACTAAACTCCTCATAAGGGCGCGCTAAATCTTCATTACTAAAACCTAATCCATGTAAAACCTCTTCGGCCTTATGGGTAATATTGTATCCATCTAAAACATCTAGTTCATGCAAAGCATCTGTATACGCAATAAGCAACGCTTCATCTTCTGCATTTTGTTCCAATTCTTTTCCTAATTGCTCAATTTGCTTTTCTAATTCCCGAACACGTTCAAAGGCACTGAGTGCCACTTCGGTTATAGATTCTTTAGTATCAAAACTCAATAGATCTTGGTGTAAATAGCCTATGGTAGTTTCCTTCCCTTTTTCTACAGACCCTTTAGAGGGTTGATATTCGCCTACTAATACTTTTAAAAGAGTAGACTTACCGGTACCATTATATCCTACCAATCCTATTCTCTCGCCCGGTTGAATATGCCAAGTGGCATCTTGAACAATTACGCGCGCACCAAATTCAAATGTTACATTCTGAAAACCAATCAGCATAGCTCTTTTATTGAGGCGCAAAGTTAATAAGGTTACAGTCCATAATTGCTATATTTTTGCATCAAATGATAATTATGAAAAAACTAGTAGTTATTGGCATGGCCTTAGTTATGGCATCTTGTGGTAATAAAGAAGAAAAGGTAGCATCGGCAACGCCTGCAGCCACTACAAGTTTGGGGAAAAGTATAAACAGTGATGCCTTTAATCAATCCTTCAAACAATTGCTGGATCAATATTATAGCCTGAAAGACAATTTTGTAGCCGAAAAAGATCCTGCTATTGATTCCGCAGCTAAAACATTACTTGTTCTGGCAGATAGCTTATCATTAGAAGGTTTAGGGGGAGATAGCACTGTTAAAGCCACAGCTGTAACCTATAAAATGGGTATTGCCGCAGAATTAAAAGGATTACTAGGGGAGAAAGACAGAGAAGAGAAACGCAAGGCATTTCAAATGGCTAGTGAGCAATTATATGATTTTATCCGTACCGTTCAATACGATAGGGAAGTGGTATATCATCAATTTTGTCCCATGGCTTTTAATGATCAGGGTGCTACCTGGTTAAGCAATTCATCGGATATTAAGAATCCATATCTACCTAAAAAAATGTTGCATTGCGGGGAGGTTAAAGATTCTATTGATCTGCGGGTAAAAAAATAATTTCGATTTTCTATGCGACTATTTTGTGGGTTGATGATAGTGGGGATATTGGCTTTCTGTAACAATACCTATACACAGGAAAAATATACACTTAATGGATATATTAAAGATTCATTGAGTAATGAAACGCTTATTGGAGCCACGATCAATATTCGCCAAATCGGTAAGTCGATCTTGAGTAATAGCTATGGTTTTTTTTCTCTCACTTTGCCTAAGGGTAAATATTTTATTTCAATCGGATTTATCGGATATCAATCTAAAGAAATTGAAATAGAGCTATCTGCAGATACAGAAAAAAATTTCTATTTATTACCTAATACAGCGATCATCAATAATGTTACCGTAACAACTAGACGGAGAGACAATAATGTGAAAACAGCCCAAATGGGTAAGTTCGATTTGAATATTAATACGGCTAAAGCATTGCCTGCCTTTTTAGGTGAAGTTGATATTTTAAAAACGCTACAACTATTACCGGGT
>JAIEQT010000043.1 GCA_019747455.1 Chitinophagaceae bacterium
AGAATGGAAAAATAATTATCGCTTATGGATGACATTCGTTAATGAATATAAAAACCGGGGTGGAAGAGTAACCGCCGGTTCCGATAATGGCTTTATTTATCAATTATATGGTTTCGGTTTTATACGTGAATTAGAATTACTACGCGAAGCCGGTTTTCATCCTTTAGAAGTAATACGATCTGCCACCTTATATGCCGCCCAAGCATTAGGTGCAGAAAAAGACCTTGGCTCTGTAGAAATAGGTAAGCTGGCCGATTTAGTGGTGGTAGATGCAAACCCGCTAAAGAATTTACAAGTATTGTATGGCACAGGAGCCATTGAACTAGATGCTTCTAATACTGTTATAAGAAAAGGTGGTGTGAAATACACCATCAAAGACGGGATTGTATATGATGCCAAAAAACTTTTACAAGACGTAAAACAAATAGTGGATGACGAAAAAAGAAAAGCAAACTGGCAATTAAAACAACCCGGTATTAAATAATACGATGGAACTATCACTCGCATTTTCACCTTGCCCCAACGATACTTTTATTTTTGACGCGCTTGTTAATAAAAAAGTGGATACCCAAGGGTTATCATTTGATGTAATTTTAGAAGACGTACAAACCCTCAATGAATGGGCATTAGCAGGGAAAATAGATATTTCTAAAATTAGTTATGGCGTATGGCCAATAGTGCAACAGCATTACGCTCTTTTACGGAGTGGCGGTGCTTTGGGTATGGGTGTTGGCCCGTTATTAATTACTAAAGAAGAAAAAAAAGATATCGATATTAACAACGCAACCATTGCCATACCCGGCCAACATACCACTGCCCATTTTTTATTTTCGATGGCATATCCTCATGCGAAGAAAAAAAAATTTAAGGTATTCCATGAAATTGAAGATGCGGTATTACATAATGAAGTTGATGCAGGCGTCATTATTCATGAAAACAGATTTACTTATCAGGATAAGGGGTTGTTTAAGTTAATAGACTTAGGCGCTTACTGGGAAGAAAAATTACAAATTCCTATTCCCTTGGGAGGCATTGTTGCGCATAAGCGTATTGATATGGCAACTGTAAAAAAAATAGATCAGCTAATTAAAAAAAGTGTTGAATATGCCTTCACAAATTATCCGCATATCAGTGATTATGTAAAAATAAATTCACAAGAAATGAGTGAATCTGTGATGAGGCAGCACATTGATCTTTATGTAAATAAATATTCAGTGGATTTAGGCGAAGACGGATTAGCGGCGGTGAGGAAGTTGGTAGAGATAAATCTTCAATCTGGAATCTAAAATCTGTTGACAAATAAAATAACCCAGATTGAAGATTGAAGATTGAAGATTGAAGATTGAAGATTTATTATTGATTACCCTTCAACGCTTTCGCATATACTTCCAGCACCCGCTTTCGAGCGGCTTCATGCGGCACTATAGGTTTAGGATAGGTAAACTCCATAAATTCAGGCACCCATTTCTTAACATACTTTAACTCCTTATCAAATTTTTCTGTTTGTAAATAAGGATTGAAAACTCGGAAATAAGGTGCAGCATCACAACCACTGCTGCTTGCCCATTGCCATCCACCATTATTAGCAGCTAAATCAAAATCCAATAATTTTTCTGAAAAATAGGCTTCGCCCCAGCGCCAATCTATCAGTAGGTGTTTGGTTAAAAAAGAAGCTACAATCATTCGTACTCTATTGTGCATATAGCCGGTGGCATTTAATTCACGCATACCTGCATCTACAATAGGATAGCCCGTATTACCCTCGCACCAACGTTTAAACTGATCTTCATCATTGATCCACTCAATTGCTTCATACTCTGGCTTGAAGGATTTTCCTTTTCCTACTGTAGGAAAATGCCAAAGAATGGCATGATAGAAATCGCGCCATATTAACTCATTTAAATACGTATCATTAAGTGTTAAGGCTCTTCTGCCCAACTCCCTGATACTTACGGTGCCAAAACGTAAATGAACACCCATTTTCGACGTTCCATTTTCCAAAGCAGGAAAATCCCTGTTTTTAGCATAATGCAAAATAATATCGTTTGCTAATTGCTTTGTTGGAAAGGGTAAATCCATGGCTTGAAAGCCCATACTGGCTAAGGTTGGAATAGGTACTGCTTCTTGCTTATAAAATGTCGAAAAGTATTTTTCTGTTGGATATGCTTTTACGTGAAAAGGCGTTAACGTAGCTCGCCATTTTCTGCCATAAGGAGAAAATACTGTATAGGGCTTACCATCGTCTTTTACTACTTCATCTTTTTCAAAAATAACCTGATCCTTAAAGGTTAATAAATCGGCACCATATTGTAGTAAGTAATCTTTAATCAACGCATCTCTCTCTAGTGCATACGGTTCATAATCATGATTTGTATAAACTGCTTTTACCGCGTAACGAGATAAAAGAGTGCGGTATACTTCTTGCGGATATCCATAATAAACCTCCATGGTACTACCTAGTTGCTGAAGGTGAGCTTGCATATCGTGTAGGGCAGCGTGTATAAAGGTTACTCTTCTATCTGTTTTATTTTCAAGTTTATCTAAAATATTTCTGTCAAAAATAAAAACCGGTAATACCGGATATCCGGATTGTAAGGCATGGTACAAGGCGGCATTGTCGTTAAGACGTAAATCTCTACGAAACCAACAAATTACGATTTCCTGCTTCATAACATCATAACAAAGTAAAGGGAGAATGGTTAAAAAAATACCCCAACAGAATTGTTGGGGCATTTTAGATAGTAACTAATTGTATTATTCTTGAACGCGGAATTCAACCCTACGATTTAGTGCTTTTCCTTTTGCCGTTTTATTGTCGGCAATTGGTTTACTACTACCTAAGCCATCTGTTACTAAACGAGTAGCTTCCACTTTTCTGCTAACCAAATAAGCTTTCACCGCATTAGCACGTTTTAATGATAAAGGTAGATTTATTTTATCGGAGCCTGCGTTATCGGTATGACCTTCAACATATAATTTTAAAGAAGCATAATCATTCATTGCTTTTACTACTTTTTCTAACTCTAGTTTAGAGGCTTTTGTTAGTACAGCTGTACCGGTATTGAACAATACTTTCTTATAGTCGAAATTATATTGTGCTGCTAATTCCGGACAACCTGCATTAGCAACCGTACCTTTTACAGTAGGACATTTATCTTCTTCATCATTTACACCATCGCCATCTGTATCGGGGATAGGGCAACCATTATATTTTGCTAAACCAGGAACAGTAGGGCATTTATCTTCTTCGTCATTAATACCATCTTTATCGGTATCAGGAATAGGGCAACCGCCATATTTAGCTAGGCCAGCAACTGTGGGGCACTTATCGTTCTCGTCGTTAATACCATCTTTATCGGTATCAGGAACCGGGCAGCCACCATATTTAGCAGTACCTGCAACGGTTGGACATTTATCAGCATCATCCGTGATACCATCGCCATCTGTATCTTTCGGCTTAGGCGGTTCTACAACTACAGGAGCTACTACTACAGGAGCAGGTACTGGTTTTGCTACTTTTGTAAGTCTGAATTTTAAACCAGCCTGAATACCGCTGTTAAATAAATTTGGTCTATCCGATGGATAATTATATCCGGCTAAATTTTGCGTACCATACATATACCTGATATACGGTTGTACAACGCGATCTGGAAACAACTCAATGCCTAGCGTCCAGGCTATACTTCTCTTTTTAAATTGACTTTTGTTTAAAATATCTTTTGCCGCACTGTTATTGGTAATTTTATTCAAGAAATCGAATTGAGGTCCCATAATAAATGCCAAATCTTTATTCGCTTTAATTTTAACCAATACCGGAAAAGATTGGTACTGCATAATACCATCGAATAATTTTAAGCTGGGTGATGTATTATTACTTACATAACGTAAATAAGAATACTGCGCCTGTGGTTCGATAGAAATAAAACTGTTTATCGGAATATTTACCCATACGCCAAAAGCCCCGCCTCCCGCAGCTGTATAGCTATTAGGTGAATAAGACTCTACCCGAAATTTAGTGTAGTTACCCGCTCCCAATAAACCAAAAGAAGCTTTTGGCTTGGGCTCTGGTTTTTGAGCAACTACATTTCCGGATATAATCAGTAATGTGAGTAAGAATAAACTTAGTTTTTTCATTGTAGATATTTTTGGTTGCTGACAAGGTAAGCATTTAAAATATATAAAAAAAAATAATAACTGCTATTTAGATATTTTTTTACGGATATTTTCAACCAAATCAACTAAAAAAGCATTTGAATAGGATTGGGAATCTATACTTTTCACCCATCTTATCCCTTTAATTGCATTTGTCAGAAATATTTGATTAGCATTTTTCAACATATGTTCTGAAATAGCCTCTTCTTCAACCCGAAAGCCCATTTCTGCTGATTTTTCTAATAAAAAACGGCGCATTACACCATCTACACAACCTTCACTAAGCGGCGGGGTTATAATATTATTATTATTTATAATGAATATATTGGCAATGGTAGTATCTGCCACCCTATTCCATTGATTGAGTAAAATGGCATCATTATAACGATTGGCCTTGGCAAATTGAGCAGCCATTACATAAGGCATAGCGCTATTCGTTTTAAAAGCCGAATACCTATCAGCCGCTTTTATCGCATTTCTGAAAATAGTTAGGTCTAGGCCATTACTATTTAAATTCAATAAACTGTCGTCTAGCAGCCAGCTTTGAACAACCAATTGAGGCAGGTTGGTATTCGGATCATTCAATCCGCCTTCTCCTCTAAAAATGGTACAGCGAATACGTGCCTGGCGTTCCTGTTTATTTTTCA
>JAIEQT010000177.1 GCA_019747455.1 Chitinophagaceae bacterium
GTGATGAAATTAATTTCAAGCTTAACACACCTGCCGGAGAAGCCACTGTTCAAATTAAAGAGAATGGATTATACATCATCAATGTGAAAAATGATACGATCATAGGCAGCTATCAAAAATATACCAGTGCTGCAGATGCAAATAAAACAATGACCCAAGAAAAGCTAAAGCAAAATATCGACTCATTGAATTTATTAGTAGCCGGAAAAAATATTTCCGCAGCTAATCGTAATTATTTTATCCTTCCTAATCAGGCAGTAAAAATCACCGATAATAAAGACGCGCAAGTTGTGGGTCCATTTCACCAGATGCGTTCCGCAGAAAGAGTTGATGGAAAAGATCCTGAGATTTATCGTTTTTATAGCATCAAAGAAATTAGGGAGATGATTATAAAGTTGGAGGCGCTCACTGTTGCTCCGCCACAGTAGATACGAGTTGCGAGATACGGGTTACGGGTTACGGCACCGGATCATAACCCGAACCACCGCCAGGTCTGCATTTGCTAAGCCTCTTAACGAGTAGCCATCCTCCTTTAAATAGTCCGTATTTTTTTAGTGCAGCTTCTCCATATTGAGAACAAGTAGGAATAAATCGGCACTTGGGCCCAAGCAATGGCGATATACCGTATTGATATATTTTGATGAAAGGAATAAGGAGATATCCTAAAAAATTAACTTGCTGTACTGGTTTACAATTTGCACACATTATTTAGTCATTAGTCATTGGGGTTACGAGATTCGAGATACGGGTTACTATTATTTATGTACTCTTTCATTAATTTTTTGAAGTATTTCTTGCATCTGCTTTTTCAGTGTGGTAAATTCCGGAAGCTCTTTTGCGAGGTACAAGAAAAAAATATTTATTTTTTTACCCTCTGGGATACTGATCAATTCTTTTTGTGTACGATAGGATTCGCGCAATAAGCGTTTGATTCTATTTCTATCAACTGCCTTTTTAAAATTACGGCTACTCACGCCAACCGCCATTTCTATATTTGGTGTTGTTACCTCCACTAACTGATAAAAAACTTTAATAGGAAATACCGAAAACGATTTACCCGAAGCAAATAGTTGCTCCAATGATTCTCGACTTTTTAGTCGCTCGGCTTTGGGTAATCCTTGTTTGGTCATAAAAAAATTTAGCGCATCCTTTAAGGGATGCGCTAAAATAGAAAATCGATCTTATTAGCCTACCCCTTTAGGGGTTGGTTTAAAGAAATTATTTTAATCCTTTCTCGCTAGAAACAGTTAGTTTCTTACGACCTTTCGCACGGCGACTAGCCAATACTTTACGACCGTTTGCAGTTGCCATACGCTTGCGGAAACCATGTACGGTTTTACGACGACGCTTATGTGGTTGGAATGTACGTTTCATTGTTTAATCTTTTTTTCTAACCCAAAATATTGTTTCTTTTCCTGCTACAGCCACCATACTGCCGCATGTGAAAGGTCGGCAAAATTAGGGAAAAATCAGTTATCCACAAGGTTAATCTGCTCCGATCGAATGCTTTTTCCAAAGAAAATAGCTCCTTTTTTATCAAAATCACTAGCAGAATCGGTGGTTTTGAATTGAATATAGCCATTTTTGGAGCATTTTCCGGCTATTTCAGGATGACGATGCAGATAGTTTTGCAAACTTTTCGCCACAATTTCTCCCTGTGAAACCAATTGGATGTCTTTTCCGGCAACGGCTTCTATTTTAGCAGCCAATAAAGGATAATGGGTACAGCCCAGCAAAATGGTGTCGATAGCCGCATTCTTTTGTAATAGCCGGTGCACATGCTGCGCCACAAAATAATCGGCACCGGTACTTACATGCTCCCCATTTTCTATCAATGGCACCCACATGGGGCAGGCTTCTTGGGTTACAGTAAGATCCGGAAAAAAATGACCGATCTCTAAAACATAACTCTCACTTTCTACTGTTCCGGAAGTAGCCAGTACACCAATAGAGTGTGAACGAGAGTATCTACCTATTACTTCTGCGGTTGGACGAATAACGCCTAATACCCTTTTATGAGGTGCCAAACGCGGTAAATCTCTCTGTTGTATCGTACGCAGGGCTTTAGCAGATGCGGTATTACAAGCCAGCACTACCAACTCACAGCCTTGTTTAAAAAACCATTCTACCGCCTCTAACGTGTATTTATATACTGTTTCAAAAGAACGTGTACCATAAGGCGCACGCGCATTATCGCCTAAGTACAAATAATCGTATTCGGGTAATAATTGCCGTATCTCTTTCAACACGGTTAATCCACCATAACCGCTATCGAATATGCCAATTGGCTTGTAATTATGCATATGCTAAGATATTGATATAGTCCAAGAGACAAAAAGTCCGAAAGACCAGAAGAAGTTTTCTTTAAACTACTTGTTGGACTCACGGACTTGTTTTATGGACTACTCGACTTCTTTATCCTTTACCGGCCGGCTTGGTTGCTGGCTTTGCCGGCGCCGCAGAACCACCGCCATTAGCGGCTTTCCAAGCATCGTCAATTTCTTTTGGTAATGGAAGGTTTAGTTTCTTAGCCACTCTGATAGTTACATTATCCAATAAGTTTGGAGTCATGTAAGGAGATAAAGCCTCCGACTTTATGATCATCGTATATTTCTGCTCAGCAGCTATTGCCTGCACAGCTTCATATACCTTATTACGATACGGAGCTAATAATTGCTCATATTTTGCCTCTTCCATTTGTTGCTGGTATTGCTGCCAGTTTACTAACTGATAACGTAATTGTAATAAATCACGTGTAGCAATCTCCCTTGCTTTGGCTGAAAGGGTAGCAGAATCTTTTTTGAAAAGACTGTCTTTGCGCTGAAATTCGGTTACTTTAAACTTATACTCTTCTTGCAAAGAATCTAGTCGGTAACTATTCATCAACGTATCGATCTTCTGAATACCTGGGAATAACGATAGAGCTCCTTGCTCATCAAAGTATCCGATTTTTACTTGTGCGTTGGCCTTATTGGCAAAAATCATCCCTGCAACAACCACACAGAGTACTACTAATTTTTTCATTGTTGTGAAATTTATGTTGGTTTTTAGTTCACTAATTTCTGATACCCAGTTCCCGAAGTACTTCATCGCTCTTATCGAGTTTTGGGTCGGCAAATATAACGGTAATTCCTTCACTTTTATCGAGTATAAAATCGTAAACCCTTGCTACGGCTATTTTCTGAATGGCATTATACACTTTATCCTGAATAGGTTTAACAAGCTTTTGGCGTTCTTTGAATAAATCTCCCTCATAACCGAAACGCTTTTTTTGCAAATCGCGTACTTCTTTTTCTCTAACAAAAAGCTCATCTTCTCTTTTCTTTTTTAGCTCTTCTGTTAGCATAAACTGCTCAGCCTCATAATTTTTATACATTTTATCTAGAATAGCCTGCTTATCGTCTATTTCTTTCTGCCATTGCTCCCCTAGTTGTTGCAGTTTTTTATCGGCCTCTTTGTACTCCGGTATTTTACTGAGTATATACTTGGTATCTATCACCGCATAACGTTGCTGAGCCTTACTGGTACTCATCAAGAGTGTAAGAAGCGCGAAGAGTAAAATTGTTTTTTTCATACCAATGATTTTAGGTTTGTTATTCGGGTTCAAAACCAAGCATAAAGGTAAAGCGGGCTGCGTCCCTAAATGAATTATTTGGTGTAAACCTATCCAATCCTATGCCATAATCAAAACCTAACAAACCAAACATGGGTAAGAAAAAGCGCATACCTATTCCCACAGATCTTCTTAACTGGAAGGGGTTATAGTCTTTAAAGTTATACCAGCCATTGGCGGCTTCAAAAAAGGCCAATCCAAATATGGTACTGCTAGGGTTCAAGCTTAATGGATACCTGAGCTCCATGGTATACTTATTAAAGATCGTAAAGTATTGGCTGGCACGCTGTTGGTCGGGGTTAATACGCGGATCAGAATTTTCATAAACAGGGTAGCCTCTATGCGCAATGATATCAAAGCCTAATAAAGCAAACTGGTTGGTTAACCCGGCATCACCCACCTGAAAACGCTCGAAGGGAGAAATTTTTAAGTTTTGGTTGAACCTACCCAGGAATCCGTATTTAGCTGCAAATCGTAATACAAATTGTTTGTTTTTGTCTTCTCCATGTGGCTTACCCAATGGCACAAACCACTCTCCATTAAATCGCCATTTATGATACTCAATAAACTTATAAGGATTATCAGCAGGGTTGATACCCGGGTCAACTACAGACCAAGGTGGTGTAATCTGCAAGCTAGCTAAGAAATTAGATCCCATTTTAGGAAACATAGGCTGATCGATAGAAGAACGCTGTAGCGCAATTCTAAAGTTCAGGTTATTCACTAGTCCATTATCAAAACCGGGCAAATTGGTAGGATCGATAGCATAATTGCTCAACTTGTAACGGGTATAGTTCAAACCCATAGAAAGAGAAAAATAGTCATCGGGCCATTTTAATTGTTTAGTGATACTGGCTGTAACACCTGTTGTAGAAATATAATTTCTGTTGGCAACACCAATATCATATCTACCGGTTAGGGGGTCATATGTTTGTCCGAATTTGGTATTGAATATACTTACGGTAAGTGCGTTTCTTTTCTTACCACCTAACCAGGGCTCTGTGAAAGAAAAATTATAAGAACGAAATGCCTTACCATTACTTTGAATACGTCAACTTAATTTTTGCCCGTCGCCCATGGGTAAAGGATCCCAAGCCGATTTTTTAAATAAATTCTTAGCAGAAAAATTATTGAATGAAACACCAAGTGTACCGGTTAATCCAATGACACCACCCCATCCGGCACTTAGCTCTAACTGATCACTCGATTTTTCTTCTACATTATAATTGATGTCTACT
>JAIEQT010000365.1 GCA_019747455.1 Chitinophagaceae bacterium
TTTGTAAGTTTTCAAATATGGAAGCATGATTTTTTTGTGTAAGTAGTAGATGTAAACTTTCAGGGGTAATGATCAGCACTTCAGGCATTTGTTTTTTTTGCTTTTGCCTATCACTAATACTAGTATCCCCATTTCTAATAGCCACTTTCCATTGCATACCTAAGGCTGCAATAACTTCTTCCATAGCTCTTCCAATATCTTTTGCTAATGCACGTAAAGGCGTGATCCATAATAGTTGTAACCCATTTTTAGTAGCTGTTTGGTAATCAGTAGGATGCGCGTCAATAAATTGCATCAACGCTCCTAAAAAAACTGAGTAGGTTTTACCACACCCTGTTGGGGCATTTACCAATCCGCTCTTACCATTCAAAATAGCTTGCCAAGCTTCTTCTTGAAAAGCAAATGGTTGCATTTGATGCTCGGTTAACCAATCGGTAATGATGGTATGTCCAGATTGCTTACTCATTTGCCGTACAATGCCAATAATTTTTTTAAATCTTCCAAGGTATTAATATCGGTAATTGTTTTGTCTTTTCGCCACCTCAGTATTCTAGGAAAACGAAGTGCCACGCCACTTTTATGCCTGTTCGATGCCGCAATGCCTTCGAAAGCAATTTCAAATACCAGTTCTGGTTTTACGGTTCTTACGGGACCAAATTTTTCAACCGCGTTCTTTTTTACAAAATCGTCTACTTGTATAAACTCTTTATCGGTTAATCCGGAATAGGCTTTGGTAAAAGATATAAGCTTATCGCCATCTCTTACTGCAAAAGTGTAATCAGTATATAGGTTGCTTCTTCTTCCATGTCCTTTTTGCGCATATATCATTACCGCATCAATGGTTAGCGGATCTATTTTCCATTTCCACCAATCACCCGTTTTTCGACCTACTTGGTATATCGAATTCTTTCTTTTCAACATCAAACCTTCGGCAAACATGCTACGCGAATCATTTCGAATAGCAATAAGTTCTTCCCATGTGTTGGCTTCTATGGGTGTTGATAATTGTAATCGCTCTGGTAAATTTGCTGTTGCGATAATTTGCTCAAGAAGTACTGCTCTTTTCTCTAACGGCCAGCCACGTATATCTTCATGTTGCCACTCTAGCAAATCGTAAGCAAAAAAAGAAATCGGTACTTCTTCTAATTGTTTTTTTGTGATATTTTTTCTACTGATCCTAGTTTGTAAAAGCGCAAAGGGTAGTGGCTGCTTATTTTTTGTAGGGATGATTTCGCCATCTAAAACAATCCCATCTGGTAATAGATTTTTTAGGGAGGCATATTCAGGAAATTTATCGGTCATGAGTTCTTCGCCTCTGCTCCACACATATATTTCTCCATTTCTTTTAATGAGTTGTCCGCGTATGCCATCCCATTTCCATTCTGCCTGCCATTCATTGATATTGCCTAAATTAATAGGCTCTTCTTCTAATGCGTGTGCTAGATAAAAAGGGTAGGGCTTTGAAAAATCTTGCTGCTGCAAATCGTTGCTCAAAAGTGTTTCAAAGGAAGTGGTTACTGGATCCCATTTGCCACTGATGCGGAGTGCAATAAGGGAAGGATCTAATTGCACAGATGCAGCTAATGCATTTACCATCATTTTTTGTGAGATACCAATTCTAAAGCCACCTGTAATTAATTTGTTGAATACAAATAAAGCATCTTTATTAAGTTGATGCCATTGTGATACTATAAAACTCCTTTTGGTTTCTTCTGATTCTTTCTCTATTTTTTGGAGGGCTTCAATATAATAACTGAGATCGAGTGTTTGATGGGTGTGTGTATTTTCCGGCATCAGTAAAGCGATCGTTTCTGCTAAGTCGCCAACAGTATGATAGCATTCGGCTAAAAGCCAGTCGGGTAAGCCGGTTTCGGCGGCACACCAAATTTGTAATTGGGTTGAACCCACAATACGCCGCGGCCTTCGGCCGCTGAAAAGTGCAATCACCCATACCCTATCGGGCATGGGTGCATTGGCAAAATAATTACCTAATGCAAATAGCTTATCATTTGTTTTTGTACTACTATCGAGTTCTCGAATTAAGTCGGCAAAAAGTTGTAGTCCCGATTTGTTCATACCCCATCCTCCTTCTCTACTTCCTCTTCTCCATAAGCTGTTTTTACTTCTGATGCTTCAACACCTTTCTCATTCAAATAACGACTTAATACCGATTGAAAACCATGTGTTACAAAAACGCGCTGTGCACCTGTGGCGTTAATGGCAGATAATAATCCGTTCCAATCTGCATGATCACTCAATACAAAACCAGCATCAGCATTATTCCTTCTTTTATTGCCTCTTACTTGCATCCACCCACTGCAAACGCCCACTGTATAAGGGTTAAAGCGTTTTAACCAGGGCGATCCATCGGCTCCGGGTGGGGCTATTACCACCGCATTTTTTAATTCAGTTTTTGTTGTTTCTGTAGTTATCCTTTTTACCTCCGGTAAACGAATACCGGCCGCTACAAGTGTTTGATGGGCATTCCAAATAGCACCATGTACCCAAATAGTATCAGTAACAGCCTTAACTGCATGCAGTATTCGCTGTGCTTTGCCCAAACTATAAGCAATTAAAACACTTGATACATTTTGTTCCTTATTTCGCAAAATCCAATTCCCGATCTGCTCAAAAATGGTAGATTGAGATTCCCACTGATAAATAGGTAATCCAAAGGTAGACTCAGTAATAAAAGTATTACACCGAACAGGTTCAAAAATAGTACTGATACCATCATCCACCGTTTTGTAATCACCACTTACTACCCACACTTCCCCTTTATATTCAACACGTATTTGAGAAGACCCAATAATGTGCCCAGCAGGGTGTAAACTAACTTTTACACCATTTCTATATACAGCTTCATTCCAGGCAATAGCTTCATAGTTGTTATTGCCCAAACGGAGTTGTAATAATGGTTTTGTTAACTGATGGCATAAATAGGTTCCTGAACCATAACGTGCGTGATCGCTGTGTGCATGGGTTATAACAGCATATGGAACAGACTTCCAAGGGTCGATATAAAAATCACCCACCCTGCAATACAAACCTTTATCGGTAAACTCAATTAGCTGCATTACCTACATTACAATTGTTAAGGCTGCTTTGTTTTACTTGTTCTACAACGATCGCTACAATATTTAATCTCTTCCCAGTTTTTTTCCCATTTTTTTCGCCAACTAAATGGCTTACCACAAGTGGTGCATATTTTTTGGGGGAGAAACGACTTATTCCCTTTAAACCCCTGTTTCATTATTGTATCGATTTAATTTGTCCGTCAACCTTTCTTACGAAATACAGTTTCTTATTTTCTAAATAATCGGGAATAGAAGCTTCTTTTTTTGATCGAATTGGCTGAAAATCGAATTCGTTGAACAACTTGATATCTTTATCGGACAAATGGTTGATGGTATTATTGCCATAGCGAACCAATAATTTTCCAAATCGATACATGGCTTCAAAAGCTTTAAAAACCATATCACTAGGCCTACCTGCATAAATATTCCGATAGTTATTCGAAATAGATTGTGCTGTTTTATCGGTACGCTGATAATTATATGGGGTTGTATAAATGATATCGGCATCTTTACCAATATCTTTTAAAGCATCCCAAGTAGGAGATCCAATGATGGTTGCTTTATAGCGTTTGTTATTGCTAATTGCTTTTATAAGATTCGCGCCAAATGTTTCATGTAAGCTACCACAAACAATAATTTGCTGTTTGTTACTATCTAAATGTACCAATACTTGCTCTGTAGAAAAGCTATCTGTTAAAGTAACTGTTTTTATTTTTAAAGGCAGTTTATAGGTTTTTTTATTAAGCTCACTCATTAATCCTGCCATCATATCTTCCGTACTACCGGGTCGGCGGAAATAAAGAATTTGTTCTGTTGGATACAGCCTGCCTAAATAATTATAAATAGCTTCAATATGTGTTTTTAAAGTAGGGTTCACTAATGCAAAAAAAGGATTAGCAGTTACGCCTCCATCATTTGGATAGGTCATTGAAATAATTGGAATTCTTTTTTGCAGGGCAAAGTCGGCAATATCTTTTATTTCATTTCTATTATTAAAGGCAGCAATGATAAGAGCCGCATCCTGTACTTCTTCTTTATCTAGTATTAGGTCTATCGGCTCGTGTATACTTTTTGTATCAAAGAAATGAATATCGAGGGGTTGATTTTCTTTTGATAAAGAATCGGCAGCTAGCATAATGCCATTGTAAAAATCTAACCCGGGTAAAATGGTGCGTGGTAAATTCGTGTTACCTAATTTATAGGTATTGCCATCGAATGCGGAATCGAGATATAATGGTGCAAATACGAGTACTTTACTTTTTTTTACTTGTGCTTGTATGCCACCCGCAAAAAGGAGCATCCATAAAAAGAGGTAAAGATTTTTTTTATACATACACTTCATTTATTCCCACTCAATAGTTGCAGGAGGTTTGCTGCTAATGTCGTAAACAACTCTATTGATACCTCTTACATTATTAATGATCTCGTTCGATACATCGGCTAAGAACTCATACGGTAAATGCGCCCAATCGGCCGTCATTCCATCTACGGAAGTTACGGCTCTTAGTGCAACTGTAAATTCATAAGTTCGTTCATCTCCCATTACCCCCACACTTTTTACAGGTAACAAAATCGTGCCGGCTTGCCATACTTTCTCGTATAAACCTGTTTTTTTCAATGCCTGAATATAAATGGCATCAGCTTTCTGTAATAAGTCTACTTTTTCTGCATTTACTTCTCCCAAAATACGAATAGCTAAACCTGGTCCCGGAAATGGATGGCGATTGATTACACGGTCAAGCCTATTTCCGACGCACTAATGAAAAAACTTATTGCGGTAACTCCT
>JAIEQT010000452.1 GCA_019747455.1 Chitinophagaceae bacterium
ATGTATGCACAGTAATGAAGAATGGTGGTGTTGCGATATTAGGAAAAGCAGAAGTTGAAGGAGAGAACCGTGCCCAGCGTGCTATCGAAGAAGCATTGAGCTCACCACTATTAAATGATGATGATATCAGAGGTGCTAAATGGATATTGATCAATATTAATAGTGCTGAAGGTGAACATGAATGTACAATGGATGAATTGGAAACTATCAATAATCATCTGCGAATGCAAGCCGGGGAAGATACCGATGTAATCGTGGGTATGGGTTATGATCCTACTTTAGATAAAAAGATAGGAATCACTATGGTAGCCACTGGGTTTGAAAGAAAAGATCCTTTTGCAAAACCGGTAGCAGCTCCAATTGTAGAAGCGGTACCGGAGAAAATTGTTATGACTTTAGGCGTGGAAACAGAAGTGCCTGTTATACAAGAACCTGAAGCCACTCCTGTAATAGATATGCAGCCTGTTATTTTAGAAGAAGAAACAATCGATCATGCTGTTGAAGAGAGAGAGTCTTTGGTATTACAATTTGAATTGAGTACAGACATTACAGAAGAAATAGTTTTACCAACAGTTACCGAAGCGCCAGTGGTTGAGCCGATGCTCAATTTTTCTTTGAATGAAAAACCGGCAGTATCTGCTTCTGCAGGATTGATGCATAAACCCATGAATATCTATGCAGAGGCACCCGTAACTGCCCCTCAACCACAACAACCTGTACAACCACAAGAACCCGTTGTTGAAGAGTCGCTCTTTGATATGCAATTAGTAGAGAAAGCAGAAGAACCGGTACTTGCTCCGGTTGCTCAGGTGGCTGCTTTTGAAGACGATACTATATTCGATGATGTAGAAGAGCAGAAAAGAAGAGCTGCTGAGCGTATTCAAAAATTACGAAACCTTTCTTTTAATATGAATAGTAGCACGGATGCTAATGGCGAGTTCGACGCAGTGCCTGCTTATGTGAGAAGAAATATGGAATTATTCGGTAATACACTTACCTCAGTAGAAAACTTTTATAGTAAATACACCGTAGGTAAAGATGATCAAAACCCCGGTAATATTTCTACTATCAATAAATTTTTTGATGGTAAAAAGCCAGATTAGTTACTAACCCAAACCCAATATAAACCCTGGTTGAGTGATCAACTGGGGTTTTTTATGCAACATTATGAATGGCCAATTGTAATATGATTATGCAACAAGTTTTAATAACAGGAGGAACCGGAACTATTGGTAAAGCGCTTACTAAAGAATTAGTGGCAAAGGGTTTCCAGGTAATGATAGTGAGCAGGTCCAAAAGAGAGCCGGGTAATGGTGTCCATTATTATACTTGGGATATCGATCGCATGGAAATAGAAGAAGAGGCTATTCAAAAAGCAGATTTTATCATTCATTTAGCTGGAGCAGGTGTGGCTGATAAAAGATGGACTATCACCAGGAAAAAAGAAATTATTACAAGCAGGGTTCAAAGTTGCCAATTATTGGTTCATGCCTTACAAACGATACCCAATCAAGTTAAAGCAGTTATCAGCGCCTCAGCTATTGGTTGGTATGGCCCGGATAAAAGGGATCTTCCTGAAAAAGGATTCGAAGAAACAGCCCCTGCATACCCCGATTTTTTAGGTGATACCTGCAAACAATGGGAAACAGCTATATCACCGGTTGAAAAGCTAGGGAAAAGATTAGTTATACTAAGAACCGGTATTGTACTTAGCACAGCGGGCGGGGCTTTTAAAGAATTTTTGCTACCGGTAAAATATAGAATAGCTACTGTGTTAGGAAACGGCAAACAATGGATTAGCTGGATACATATTCAAGATCTCTGTAATCAATATATATCGGCTATTGCAAACCCGAATATATCGGGCGTTTATAATGCCGTAGCGCCTTATCCGGTTACAAACGAACAACTTATAAACCGAATGGCTACCCATCTTTTTGGTAATAAGTACATCCGATTATTTGTTCCTGCTTTTATGCTAAAATTCATGTTAGGGGAAATGAGCATAGAAATATTAAAAAGTACGAGAGTATCAGCGGATAAGATTTTACACACGGGATTCAGATTTTTATTCCCTTCAGTAGACGAAGCATTAGAAAACTTACTGCCAACTACAAATCGCGTTTCTGATGCATCCGGAAACAAATCAGCCAAATAATAGTTGTAAGTACTATGGTTAATAGTATCTGTGTGTTTACGGCAGCCATCGCTTCTTGATAATAGGTTTTAGAATCTTTCCCAAAATTACCGGTAAAAGCTGGGGCTACTAGTATCCTGTCGGATACTTCAAAAGGAAGAAATCTGCCAATCATTATTTTTTTGTAGCGTAGATAAGCCACTAAAATATTTTCTACAACCAAATAGTAAAATAAAAAAATACCTAGCGCAATAAAGGCTTTTTTTACCAGATAAGCAAGCAGGAAGGCAATGGATAATTGAGCAAAAGTTTGCATAAAAAATAAGGGAATATAATGAAGCTGCTCTGCCCATCGGTTCAAACTATTAGCATTTAAATAAATGCCAAACGATAAAGCTACTAACGTAAATACCAAGGTGGCAATAAGAGATATAATAACTACATCAATCAGCTTACTAACCATAAAATCGTTTCTACTCCATCCGTCGATAATATTTTGCCGATGGGTTTTATAGTTATACTCATTTGTTACAAGCATAATAACCAAAATGGCCGGTAACAATACAAAGAAGGAAGAAAAATAAGCAACGGTTTGCCACACTTCAGGAAATACAAAGGGTTTGCCTAGTAGCATTTTAGCGATATTACTGGCCATTTCTTTACCCGTTACAATTTGATCATATACGTGGTAGAACATGATATTAATACCCGGATAGGTAAGTAATACAATGATCAACATTCCCCAAAAAGCAGGATATTTTTTAATTTTTAACCATTCTATTGTAATTAGTGAGCGCATACCTTCTAATCGTTAGTGAGTTCAAAGAATTTTGTTTCCAAACTTTTTTTGCGGTGGATCAATAAGTTAAGTACGATGCCTTCTGAAAAGCAATATTGATTGATGGCGGTTAAATCGGCAGTACCCACCGGGTAATACAACTGAATCTTTCCATCATCCTGTAATAGCGATGAATATCCACCCATATTTCGTAAACATTTTTCAAGGACTTGCAAATCCGGACTAGATACCTCTACTATGTCTTCATTCGATAAAACTTCCGCTACCGGTCCCGCTGTTAGTAATACCCCTTTTTTTAGGATGGCAACATGCGTACAAATTTTTTCAACCTCATCTAATAAATGGCTGGCAATAATAATAGTGATCCCTTGTTTAGCGAGCTCTTTTATTAAGTCGCGTATCTCTGCAATACCAACAGGATCCAGGCCATTGGTTGGTTCATCTAATAAAAGCACTTCGGGATTACCCAATAAAGCTGCTGCAATGGCTAAGCGTTGCTTCATTCCTAAACTATATGTACTAAATCTACTTTTTCTTCGCTCATATAGCTTTACCATTTTTAGGACTTGATCAATATCTTCATCGTTACCACGGCCACTGATGGCACTGGTAATCTTTAAATTATCTATTGCAGACAAATAATGGTAACAATTAGGTGTTTCCAATAACGATCCAATTCTTTTTCTATCTTCTTTGGTATTTGGCTGCTCAAACCATTGGTAAGTACCTGTATCCGCTCTTAGAATATCTAATATGATACTCATTAGCGTGGTTTTGCCACTTCCGTTTGGGCCTAAAATACCAAATACACTCCCTTTCGGAATCTGAATGGAAACATCTGTAAGCGCCCGAATCTTACCATAAGATTTACCTAGGCCTGTAACTGATAAAATAGTATTCATATGCTATTACTATCGCAACCATTTTTTAAGTGAACGAATAATTTTCCTATGCTGGATAACCGAAAATTTATCATCGTAATCCCATAAAAATACCGGTATATCCATTTCCTTCATAATACTTGTGATATCTCTAAGGTAATTGGATTTTGAATCGATATCAGCAAAATTGATAACACCTGTTTCTGTTCAGATAAGCGGTAAATTTTTCCTTTTAGCCTGTTCGCTGATTTGTTTGATTCTGTTAAATAGATAGTCGTATGTAGCTTCCTTATAGTATCTCCGATAATCTTTGGCTAATTCAGAAAAGTCATTTTGGTCAGGAGCTTTTGGCATTTTGTTTTGTTCGAAAGGATACGGGAAACCGGTGATATAGGTTTTTTCGGGTGTCCATTCAGCCCCTTGATGCGTGAAAATATAAGGCTCATAAAAATGAAAAGTGTATAAAATTTTACCATCATCAACAGCCAGCTTCCCCATAGTTAAAAGTTCATTGATTCCATTATAGTTAGCCCCACCAATAATAAAAATACGGTCGGGGTCTTCTTTTCTCAACTCCCTTACCAAAGTATTTGCAGCAGATTTCCATACGTCCATATCGGTAGTAGGCTCATTATATAACTCGTATATTAATTGATCGGTAGGATAAGCCTGAAGCGATTGCATAACCTGTTTCCAGATCCGAATGATCCTGTCGTTTTCATAGTATAAGTTATCATTCCGGAGTCGACCATAATGGTAAACAAGCACCAATTTTAAGTCTTGTGTCTGGCATTTAGCATAAATCAGGTGCAACTTGCTGAGTATTTCTTGGCTTAGTTGGGTATTACCATCGGTGGTAAAATGATCAAAAGCTATGGGTAAACGTACCGCCCGAAAACCTTTGCGGGCAATATCTTTCAGTTTTTCTTCTACCTCCTGCTCATATAAATGAATAGGATCTGTCCAATAATGTTCTAAAAAAGATAGGTTAACCCCCTTATTAAGCGACTGTCGCACAATTTCTGTACTACTTTGAGCGTTAGTAGAGAAAG
>JAIEQT010000368.1 GCA_019747455.1 Chitinophagaceae bacterium
TCCATGAATGGAGCCCGCGTACTTAAAAATTAAACAAGAGAAACTATGAGAACGATTTATTGTTTCGGATTTACAACAGCTGCACTTCCTGATGCAGGGGGGTTATATGCTAATTCATTATCCGGAACATCCCAATAATCTAGGAATCCGTAAACGATAGTTGCATTCGTATTCAGTGTACCGGCAGTACCCGAAATCAATACACAACCTGTTCTTGAACGGTTAGGTGCAATAATATCGTATCTACGAGCATCGTAGAAAGAAAGTCCTTTGAAAGCCAATGCTACTCTACGCTCTCTTCTCAAGAACTCTAAAGCAGCAGCTTGTGTTTGGCCGCTAGGTATAGCCGCTAATCCAGCACCCTGGTAAGTTCTCACTGCATCTATTAAGGCAGTACCTGCATCAATATTTGATTGACCACCCTGGCGAATCAATGCCTCCGCGCGCATCAACGCATTCTCCTCATAACTACCACAAAGTGTGATTTCATTAGCGCCAGCTGCAGTATTAGACCATACAATAGTTCCGGCAATATTATTACCCCCATTACGTAATGTCCAACGAGTATTGAAACTATTACCACGGTCTTGGTTAAAAATACCTACACCAGCATTTAATGGTCTTACGTTTTGTGTAAACCGGTTATCACCAGAGTAAAACTCTTGCACCAAACGCTCACTTAATTTGTAGGTGTTGGTTGTACCGGCGGTAGACTGAACTTTATCTGCAACAGTAGTTCCTAAGAAATCACCATTGGCATCTGTTCTACCTGTAAATACGGGATCTGATGAAGTAATACCGTTAGTAGTTAAAGTTTGGATTTGGGTTAACTGCGCAGGTGTTAATGCTGAAGCTAGTGTGTTCACCAAAATATTACGAGCACGTAATGTATTGATATTACGGATCCAAGCTGCCTGACTAGGAACAGTACCCTTACCGGTTTGTAGGTAAGCTGGTATTAAGTTAGCCATAGTTGCGGTGTAATCTGTATTAGAAGTCGCCGCATTGATGGCTGTTTCAGCACGTTGAAAACAAGCAGTGGCCTCTGCGATGATAGCTTCTTTCGTAACATAATTGTTGTTCGTAGTACCATTTACACCATTATTGATCAATCCTGCATAATAGATAGATCCAATTCTGGAATAAGCATAACCTTTCCAGAAATTACACCAAGCAGTGATGGTAGCTAATTTCGTTGCAGCAGCTGCAGTACCACCAGTAAAAGTAGTTTTAGTAGCTAAATCAAGAACAGTGTTTGCAGACGTAATTAAATTATACATATATGCCCACTCGTAGTAAAGTGTATTGCTACCACTTTGTGCATTTTTATTGATAGTCCGTATCAACGCATATTGTGTATTTACCGCACTAGGATTTAGTATAGTAGCTCCAGCATCTGTTGTAACTGAATTGGGGCAACCTATTTGATTAATAAAAGAATTTGCTGCTTCAACACCAATGATATCACCCATCATTTCATGGAAACCGGTTGCACCCGCCCAAAAACGACCGTAAACACCATCTGTATACTTCAAATCATAGAAGCCGTTACGATAAATACCTCCCTGACCTAATGATTGTACGCCAATTTCACTGGCAGCACTTTGTGGAGTTGGTTGGTTTGGGTTAGAAATATCGAGATCTTTTTTACAAGAGCTCACTCCTAACGTTAAACCAAGCAATCCAATTAATATTTTATTTGTCTTCATTGCTATTTAATTTTTTTGTGATCAATTAGAATCCAAAGTTTAAACCAACTGTGTAGGCTCTAGTATTTGGAATAGTATTGTGGTCAACAGCTCGGTCGAATGCTGAATTACTAGCACCTGAGCTAATTTCAGGATCCATACCGGTATACTTGGTGAAAGTAACTAGGTTACGACCACTTAATACTAACTGTAATCTGGTAAACCCTTTGATTTTAAATGCTTTTGCAAAATCAAATGCAACCGAAATATTTCTCAATCTCCAGAAAGAAGCGTCTTCATAGAAATAATTCTTCGTACCATTATTGGCACCTACTTGGTATACACCGCGATAGAAAGCAGTATATGCTTGTGTAGTACCATCAATGTTGATTGGCTGAGTATAATCACTGCTAATACCATCTCTATACATCCAAGATTTTGTTTGGTTGTATAAGTGGCTACCATTTACCCAATCCCACTGCATGCTAAATGTAGCATAGCCTTTATAGGTTAGGTTATTGATAAAGCTCATATTAAACAATGGGTTTGGATCTCCAAAGCTATATTGGCCAGGGATACTGTATGGGCGCTTAGTAGCTTTTTCAACTACCCAACCGTTACTGGCAACTGTATACAAAGATTTTTGTGCATCAGGTATGGCAGGTAATCCCGTACTTGGATTAATAGCATTCAAATCTTTAATCATCAAGAAACCAAATAGCTGTCCAATTTTATTACCAGCTTGTAATACATAGTTAGAGCTACCCGCAGCAGATGTAACAACTACCGGAGCACCGCTTGTACTTGTGATTTCAGAGGTTTGCTTACCAAAATTGGTAGTCATATCCCAACTTAAATCTTTCTTATTTAAGATATTCAAGTTTAAAGATGCCTGGAAACCATTAGAACCTAAGCCGAATGCATTATTAACTACGGTACCTAAACCAGTTGAAGGCGCAGCATCTACACGATAAATAGCGTTATCAGTTGATCTTTTCCAGTAAGTTGCAGAAAGTGTAGCACCTCTTAACCATTCTCCCTTTAAGATATTGAAGCTAAGATCCAAACCGATTTCTCTTTCTTTAGATATTTCTACCTGAAGCGCAGGGTTAGGGCTGGAAGTTGGGAATGTAAATACGCTATTCGTTCCTAAGTTAGCAGCACCAAGCACAGGAAAACGTTGGAACGCACCAGGCTGAATACCTGCTTCACCATAAGCTGCTCTTACTTTTAAGCCAGTAAGTACTTTTGATACGTTACTGTTCTGCCAGAATCTAAAGCGATCGATATTAATATAAGCATCTCCGCGAGGGAAAGTTTGTGCTGTTTGTCCGGAACCGAATGCAGAAGAGAAGTCACTTCTTACACCAACACTCAAACCACCAATATCGCCATATTCAAAACGCTGGTTTACTAAGAAACCATAAGTGATAAATGGCTCAACATAATCAGGACAACCTTATACACACCCGCTTGGCTAGCATTCCAAGGATAGTAAGTAGGAGCATCGTAGCCATAAGCACCAAAGCGCTTATACACTTTCTTACGATAATCGTAAGAGATTTGAGTACTTGTTTTAATAGGGATTTTTATTTTGAAATCTTTTTCAAAATCAGTACGCACTGTAGCAGTAGCAATAAAGTTCTGGAAAGTAGTTTTCTCATTATAGTTATCTACTTCACCTGTTGTACTACCATCTGCAGCCGCATTAGGATTGAAATTACTTATCCAATACTGATTGTAGGTAGCATTTTGATTAAACTGCTGATTTTCGTAGCGATAGATGGTATTTGTTTGATTGAAGTTCAAACCATATTTAGCATCTAATTCTACAAAACGATTCAGTTTGTAATTCAAATTAAGATTTTGAATTACATCAACACTTGGAATCAAAGTACTAGAATACTGATTTACATAATTTGGGTTGTAACTATTAACACCTACTGCATCTCCAAAATAAGCACCATAGTTTCCGTCTAAGTCTTTTTGGTCATAATTTGCAAATGGACGCGTATTGTTTAAGCTATAGAGAATACCTCTACCGGTTTGGTCATTCAAGGTATTCTTGGTATAGATTAATTGGGTAGTACTGGTTAATGTTAATCCTTTTGCTAATTCAAAACTTAGTTTAGATAATAAGTTTGAGCGTGCATAATCTCCATTACCCTTAAACACTGAGTTAGCTTGGTTATTGGAAGCTGATAATAAGAAACTCATTTTATCTTTATTACCAGAAATAGTAACCGAATTATTTAATGTTGTTGAGTTTTGGAAGAACATTTTATAATGATCATAAAAACGAAGATTTTGATCATATGCTTTTTCTGCAAAACTTGTTAAACTCAATGCACTATACTGCACGTTAGCTGAGTAAATCAACAATGCAGGGTCTAATGTTAAAGGCGTACCACCACTAGAAATTACTTGGTTTGAACCATTTGTAACGAAAGCATGCTTATCAGCCTTGCGTACATTACCAATATTTAACAAAGATGCAGAAGTAGCGCTACTGCTGAAATCAATATTGATTTTACCAGCTTTTGCTTTTTTAGTGAATAATTGAATTACACCATTAGCACCCTGAGCTCCGTATAAAGATGCAGCGGCAGCCCCTTGTACCACTTCTACGCGCTCAATAATATTAACATCGATAGATTGTAAATCAGTTGCACGAACTTCAACACCATCCATTAAGATCATTGGGGATGTTCCTCCCTGAACAGAGTTAATACCTCTTAACAGGATATTCAATGGCTGACCTGGGTTACCGTTGGTACTTGAAATTTGCGCTCCGGCAATTTGTCCAACTAATTGTTGACCCACATCACCAGATGGAACTTTTACCTGATTAGCCAAGTTAACAGCTTCTACCGCAACTGCAATTTTCTTTTTGCTGGTAGCAACACCCACACCCGTTACAACCACTTCATTCAATGACTTGGTATCGGTAGCGAGCTTAATCAACAGATTAGTTGCATTAGCAACCACTGTTTGATTTTCATAACCAATTTCGGAAACAATAAGGGTAGCACCGGATTTAACCTTTATAGTGAAAGCACCATTAGCATCGGCACTTACACCATTTTTGGTGCCTTTTTCAAGAACAGAAGCGCCAGCAAGCGGTGCCCCTTTATCGTCTGTTACTTTACCTGTAACAGTTGTTGTTTGCGCCAAACCCGCAGTAATTGC
>JAIEQT010000124.1 GCA_019747455.1 Chitinophagaceae bacterium
CAATCAATTGATGCGCTTCCTTACTCTCTTTAACCATAATGCCAATCGGGTGCCCTTTTTCATCTAACTTAAAACGCACTTCCTGCGAAGAAAAATTAATAGCCCCCTTACTGAATCTCTTTTTACGTAAGCGTTGGGCAATATCATTCAATAACAAAATCTCTTCCTTGTACAATCCTTCTTTTGTTTCAATGATAGTTTGTGCATCTTCATAAGTAAACCGATGATTGGAATGAATAACCGTTCGGCCTAACCAATATTGTTTTACCTCTCCCTTTCCATTCATTTGGAAAATAGCAGCGAATGTAAATTTATCTTCCTTCGGTCGCAAGGAGCATAATTCATTTGAAATACGTTCCGGCAACATAGGATTTACACGATCGGGCAAATATACTGAGGTGGCTCGCTTATATCCTTCCGCATCCAACGCAGTATCGGGTAATACATAATAACTTACATCAGCAATATGAACACCAACTTCATATTTATCATCACCCAATACCCTAAATGAAATAGCATCATCAAAATCTTTGGCATCAACGGGGTCAATCGTAAAAGTGAGGATATCTCTGCAATCTCTTCGATGCTTGATTTCTTCCGTATCTAATAGCTCCGGTAAACGGGCAGCCTCTTCCAACACATCATCCGGAAACTGAAGCGGGAAGCCGGCTTGAGCCAATATCTCTTTCATCGCAGCATCATTGGCATTATCAGGATGTAAAATACTCACTACCTCCCCTACGGGTTTTTTATCTTCTTTATCCCATTTTACGAGTCGCGCTATTACGCGATCTTTATGCTTAGCCCCTTTTATATCAGTTAAAGGAATAAATAAATCCGGCATGGGCTTATCGGTATCCGGCACAAAAAAAGCAAAATTGGTAGAGAGCTGAATATGCCCTACAAATTCAGTTTGCTTTCTTGTTACTACTTCTAATACCTTACCCTCTTTCTTGCCAGTTCTGCTATTTTCTTTGATTACTTTTACACGAACAATATCACCATTCAACGCAGTAGCGAAATCGCCCGGTTTCACCATGATATCACCGGTGCCATTTTCCATAATCACATAACCCATGCCTGAACGCGTTACCTCCAAACGCCCTTTTGTTTGTTGCACAGAAACAGATTTGGATTTGGATTTAGTTTGCTTTTTTTGTTTTGATTTGGTTTTTTTATTTCGCATGACTTGGATTAAACTGAAAGTTTTTTACAAATTGATAGATGATCGAATCGAAAGTATTTCCCTCGTTAAATAAAAAATGAGGTTTTACCGGAATAACAAATAAAGGAATATTATACAGTTCTTCTTTAAACTTTAATAATCGCATAGCATCCTTTTCTGTGGTCAGAATCATTTTATTACGCGATTGTATCTCCCTGAATTTACGGATAATATCTGCAAGATCATCTGGTGAAAATATATGATGATCAGAATAATCCAGCTGATAATAGGTATTTGTGCGGAAAGTAAGATACTCTTTTAAAGGCTTTGGATTAGCGATACCGCAAACCAATAATACTTCATCGTCTTGCGTTATCTGACATTTCTCAGCGCGGTCGCAAATATGATAAGGCAATCCATATTCGATAGTAGTGAAGAAAACGCGTTGATGTGCCTTAGGTTTAATATCTCTCAATAAATTAGTCCGTTGTTGTTCACTAAGATCTGCCGGACATTTAGTAACCACAATGATATCAGCCCGATTAGCAGATGCCCATTCATCTCGTAAATCACCGGTTGGCAGAAAGAAATCATGCGTATATAAATTGCTATAATCGGTTAGCAAAATATTAAACCCGGCTCTTACAGTACGATGTTGAAAAGCATCATCCAAAATAATAGCTTCTAAATCAGGACGATCTTGTAATAATCCCGGAATCGCTACGATCCGCTCCTCACCTACCGCTACAGCTATATCAGGAAATTTTGTGTGGAACTGCATTGGCTCGTCTCCAATTTCTAATGCAGTTGTATTTTCATTAGCCAACGCATAGCCTTTGGTTTTGCGCTTATATCCCCTACTCAATGTAGCGATTTTAAAATAAGGTTGGAGTAGTTGTGCAAGGTACTCAACCATGGGAGATTTACCCGTTCCGCCAACGGCGATATTCCCTACACAAATAATCGGGAAATTAAACTCAGCAGATGCCATGTAACGTTTATCATAGAGCCTGTTACGAATATAAATCAACAATCCATATAGCACTGCAATAGGTAATAGTAAAACGCGAAACGATTTTAAAAAGATCGTATTAAAATTCATACAGTTTATCTGGAGTAATGCCTATCGTTAAAGGTAAATCAAATTCATGGGTATCTGTAATTTCCCTTATTGGCTCAAAATAAGAGAAACCAATAATCGCCGCATGGGTACAATTACTTAAAAAACGGTCGTAATAACCTTTACCATAGCCCACCCGATATCCTTTTTGATCAAAAATCAATAAAGGAGCGAATACCAGGTCTATGGCCGTAGCAGGTAAAGTATGCTCACCCCTAGGCTCCGTGATACCCCACTGATTGGTATCGTACACCGTATCTTCATCAATAATCACAGCTTCCATTTCTTCCTCACTGGTAATTCTGGGATAAGCCATTGTTAACCCTGGTATCATATGTCTTAAATATCCCGAAAACAAATGCGTATTGGGTTCTCCCATAGCCGCCAAAGGCCAGTAAGTAAGCAGCGTATGGATACCCGAAAAATCTATTTGTTGAAACTGGAGTAATAATAGATCGTCGAATTTCAATCTTTCCTTAGATGAAATAGCTACCCTTTTTTCTTTATAGGTTTTTCTTAAAAAGGCTTTCGAATTATCCATGTAAGGCTTTTATAATAGCGGTTTTCTTTTGTGTTGCGATGCTGGTAATAGTAACATTATCAATACTCGGTAATAGAGGTACATTCATGATCTTCGGATATCCACTCCACTTTACTATTTCTTCTTCGTAATCCATATAGGTATCTGTAAATATCCAACCGGCTACAGGTATATCATTGGATCTGCAAAAAGCAGCTGTTAACAGGGAATGATTAATGCTACCTAAATAATTTCTACTTACTAAAACTACTTTTACACGCAAAAGTTTGATGAGATCTGCTACCAGTAATTGCTCACTTAATGGTACTAATAAACCACCTGCTCCCTCTATCAATAAATCGTGATTGCCACATTTTTCTTTTACCTGCTCATAAGCCTGTAAGAGCTTCATCATCTCTATATTTATCTGCTCTTCCCGGGCGGCAATATGTGGCGAAGCAGGAAGCTTCAGTTTATACGCTTCTTTATAAAATACACATGCCTTATTTGAAATAAGCGATTGTACCCTTTCCGTATCAGTTCCCGCTGCATAACCTGCCTGTACAGGTTTCCAATAATGGGCGCCAAGGGCTTCAGCAAGTATTGCCGACACAACTGTTTTACCAACATCAGTACCTATGCCCGTTATAAAATATGGATTAAACATGCTGCAAATTACCTAAATGCGCGCAATTCGATACTTTTGGTTTTACAGTTTACGAATACTACCTATCAATTTATGAAACATATATTTTTTTTATGCTCCTTCCTAGTTATCACATTTTCAGCGATAGCCCAATATCCTTATGCTATTACACCGGAACCGGTATCCATGATAAAAACAAACTTTGACGGAGGTATTCCCTTTATACTTCGGTCGAGTACAAGAATTAAAGCACCCGAAAAATATGCCGATCAAACTATCTATTTTTCCGAATCTATTACAGCACAAACGGGAATTGAATTGAACGGAGAGCTATCTGGTCCAAGAAACTTCATCATCGTAACAGAGGCGCCGGAGAAAATCACTAAACCTGAAATGTACAAGATAACTACTTCGCAAGAAATTCTTCGAATTGAAATAGCAGATAAAAGAGGATATATCAATGCGATACAAACCGTTCTGCAATTACTACCGCTTAAAAAAGTTACAACAGCTGACATTCAAACGATTGAGATCACAGACTATCCTCGTTTTTCATATAGAGGTATGCACTTAGATGTGGTGCGGCATATATTTCCTGTTAGTTATATAAAAAAATATATCGATTATCTTACTTTTCACAAATTCAATACTTTTCATTGGCATCTTACCGACGATCAAGGATGGCGAATAGAAATGAAATCCTATCCTAAACTCAATACAATTGGCTCTTTTAGGAACGCAACTTTGATCGGCCATTTTAAAGATATACCCGCCAAATACGATAGTACCCGATATGGTGGTTATTATAGCCGTGCAGAAATTGCCGACATTGTTGCTTATGCCAATGTACGTGGTATCAACATCATTCCTGAAATTGATATTCCCGGGCATAGCAGGGCCGCTATTGCTGCATATCCGGAACTCAGTACAAAACCGGATACCACCTGGCAAGTAGCTACCACCTGGGGTATGTATAATCGACAGAATAATGTATTGGCACCCAAAGCTGCCACATTTCATTTTCTGGATGCTGTATTCAGTGAGCTGTTGGAACTATTCCCATCAACCTATATTCATATTGGTGGAGATGAATGCAGTAAACTATGGTGGAAACAAGATCCGGAAACACAAGCTTTTATGAAAGAAAAAAACATAAAAGATGAAACTGCATTACAAACTTATTTTATAGAACATGTTGCGCGTTTTCTTCAAAAGAATAATAGAATAGCTATTGGCTGGCATGAGATTAATGAAGGCGATATTGATACCGCAACCATTGTAATGAATTGGGGTACTGACAAGCAAGCCATTGAAGCGGCAAAAAAAGGATTTAGCGTAATTCAAACACCGGGAAAACCCTTCTATTTTGATCATTACCAATCGGGCGATCCTTCGGATAGTTTAGCCATTCATGGATATAATTCATTGGAAGCCGTTTATCATTCC
>JAIEQT010000506.1 GCA_019747455.1 Chitinophagaceae bacterium
TTCTATACCATACCCTCTAAACAGCCATGGAAATTGGCATTGGGTTTGGGCGGAGGCTTCGCTAACCAATTTGGCGAACATGAGTCGTACGAAAAAACAGGAGAGTTTATCACCGGCGTGTATGGTACCGTTACAGGAAATCAATTCACCGATCGCTTCGAAGGAAGCTGGGGGCATGCAGATGCACATATAGACTTACTGCTCCCTGCTAAAAAAATCAACTGGCATTTTCAGGGATCTTACCTCATGGGTTTATCCACGGTAAGGTCGTCTTACTCCTATATAGAATATGCAGGTGTAACAGGTGCCATTAGAACAACAGCCCTTCAATTTAAAGTAGGTATCAGTAAAAACCTACGCAAAAAATCTCCAAAAACAAAAAATTAATCATCACCAAAAATCAGTTTATGAAAAAGATTCAATTACCAACTACAAAACGCCTCTTACAGGTTGCTGTAATGATGAGCTTGCTTGTTGCGGTAGCTTGTAAAAAAGATGCATTCAACGAAAAAGATGCACTGGCTGCACAACAAAGTTTATTGCAAGTAAAATTTAATTACGATCTCACCCTTAAAAATATCGATTTACAGATCCAACGGGTAAGTGATAGTGCTAAACTAGCTATGATAAATTTGCAATATAGATCTGATAGTGCTTTAGAAAGAGTAAAGCAATCATCTGCGATCGCTCAATTATTACAAAAGTACCAAAACGATAGATTACTGGCATTACAAGCCGATAGTCTTTCAAAAGGAATAGCAAATTTAAATGATGCTATTGCAAAAGCTAAAAAATTGTGGGATGATAGTGTTGCTTTAGCTGCAAATAGTACCACTGCGTTGAATAGTTTGAGAAAAAATTATTCTATTGCAATTACCGATATTAGTACAGGAGCACCATTATCAGGTGCAACCGTTTCTGTTATTCCTTATAATGCTGCGACGGCAATTACTACCACAACTAACGCAAGCGGTATTGCTTCATTTGTAAGCCAAATTATTGATCCGGCTGCTTTCTTTAGCGTATCTGCAACAGGTTATGGATCTATTCTTATTAGAGAAGCGAGTTTAAGTACTATTGGTTCAGTACCATCTACAGTAACTCCTGGTTCAACAACAGTAGTTAGAGGTGTTAGTACGAGTGTGGGTATGTTTAATACGGCAAATACTCGAAATACAATACGTGGCTCTGTTATAGGTGATTTGGATTTAACAAATGGCGACTCCATGGAGGCTGTAATTGGTCACCTCGTAACATTTACAACTACTATTTCGAGTGGATTACCTGCTATTTCTGTTCTATATCAATTCCCCGCTGTAAGTGATGCTAATGGTACTTTTACAGTAAGTGTACCTGATGGAAACTATAGTGCTGTATATGCAAATAACACAAGGGTTCAACAAAAAATGTTTGTAAATGCTTGGCAAGATGAGGATGCAAATATAGCAGTACCCCGTGTTGCCACTATAGGAGCAACAATTTCTAGTGCTGGTTCTAACTTATCAACTGGTAGTGGCTCAGCAATTTACTATACTTTTCCTGCAGACACTATTTCTCAAAGAATAGTTATTGCGGCATTAACTACTAACACGAGTAGTTTGAACACTTTCATTACCCCTGGAGGAGGTGCTTTCCAAAATAGAAATCTTGGGGCGGTTAGAACAGATAGTTTGGGGAACTTCACATTTGCAGGTACAGCAGGTCTAACATTTAATAATGCAACACAAAATCATTCAATTGATAATGGAGTAGGTTATAGAAGAAGCTTTTTATATGCCACTCCAAAACCTAATAATGGTAACCCCGATACACTAATAGCAACCTTAGTATCACTAGTACCTGGATGGATTGTAAGTGCACCTTCTTTGAGGGCTGTTACGAATTCATCAACTGGTAAAATTGCCTCAATTATACTTGCTCAAACTAATGTAGGTACCGGATCAACTGTTACGTGGCAACCTACCCCTGGAGCTGGTGGTATATTCAATAATAATGTAATGTTTAGTAACGGAGGGATATTTGCAACTGGAATAACATTTTCTTCTACAAGTAGGCAGGCATGGATAAATTTAACAGGATCTGGTACTACAGTAACATATTCACCATCATTAGCTACAAACATTCTAACAGCAAATAGTACATCGTTTTCAATTACTGGTGGTAATAGTATTTACTTACCAATTGAATTTAGAAATACTATTCAAAGAGATAGAACACCAAGATAGTTAAGGCAGTTTTTCTCATAATCGTTTGATTTGAACAACCGCGGGGTCTCTACCCTGCGGTTTTTTAGTTTCCTTATCTTTACCAAAATATTGATTGTGAAAGCGAAACAAGTCATCTTATTAATAGCAGCTATTATTATCGCCGATCAGGCATTGAAATTTTATATTAAACTCAATTATTTTCAAGGAGAAGAACATCGTATTCTTGGCGATTGGTTCAGGCTGCATTTTGTAGAAAATGAAGGCATGGCCTGGGGCTGGAAATTCGGTGGTGGCTTTGGTAAAATTGCCCTTACCCTATTTCGATTGGTAGCTGTTATTTGGGGTAGCTTTTTATTAAAAGATTTTATAAAGAAACAATACCATAAAGGTTTCATCGTATGCGCTGCGCTCATTTATGCAGGTGCTTTAGGAAACTTAATTGATAGTCTTTTTTACGGACTCATTTTTGATAATAGTATTCCCTATGTGCCAGAATCTATTGCCAAGCTTTTCCCGCCATCCGGCGGATATGCCGGGCTGTTTCACGGCAGGGTGGTAGATATGCTTTATTTCCCCATTATCCAAAATGCCCATTATCCGGCTTGGTTTCCTTTTGTAGGCGGAGATGAATTTGAATTCTTTCGCCCCGTTTTTAACCTGGCTGATGCCTCTATCTCAACAGGTGTAATAGTACTCCTATTATTTCAAAATAAATTGATGCAAAAAAAAGAACAGCCTCAACACCATACTATCGAAACCAATACTTTGGTAAACGATAAAACACAGATTTTTTAGCCATATAGCTCCATTTTTACATATTTATGCAGATATGGAATTAGACTCCATTTTTGCATATTTATGCAAATGTGGAATCAGACTCCATTTTTGCATATATTTGTGGAATGGCTAAATTGATTAAACGAGCAATCTTTTCGGAGGCAGCTTATAGGTTGACCCAGTTTAGGGCTCTTTGTATTACCGGGCCAAGGCAAAGCGGTAAAACTACTTTATGTAAACTATTTTTTAGAGATAAACCTTATTTAAATTTCGAAACGCCCTATGTTCAAGCAGAATTTGAGCGCGATCCTTCTGCCTTTTTTAAAAAATATGCTAAGGGCGCTATTTTTGATGAGGTGCAAAGGGTGCCCGATGTATTTAGGTATTTGCAAGAAATTTTAGATAGTAATACTAAACGAGGACAGTTTATTTTAAGCGGATCTAATAACTTTTTGCTACAGGAACAGGTATCACAGTCATTAGCGGGTAGGGCAGGTTACTTATCATTATTGCCTTTAAGTTATGGTGAGTTAAAAGAAAATAAGTTACATGTTAGCTCTGTAGATGAAATTATATTCAAAGGTGGCTATCCAGAAATTTGGAATGAGAAGTTAAATATTTCTACTTGGTTAGAAAGTTATATACAAACATATATTCAACGAGACGTCAGATTACTAAAAAATATTAATAATCTCGCTGCTTTCACTCGGTTTGTTTTTTTATGCGCTAATGCGGCAGGTCAATTGCTTAACAGAGATGAGTTAGCAAAAAACACGCAAGTAGATACCAAAACGATCCAATCATGGCTTGGGCTGTTAGAGAGTAGTTATTTGGTGTACTTACTACAGCCATGGTCTAATAATAGTAATACTAGGCTTATTAAAAGCCCTAAATTGTATTTTTATGATACAGGCTTACTTTGTTATTTAAGAGGAATCCATTCGAAAACTGCTCTTCAAAAGCATCCTCAATATGGATCCATATTCGAAAACTGGATCATTACAGAAATTAAAAAGAATCGATTCAATCAAGGGATTTTAGAACCAATGAATTTTTATAGAAATGCAGCTGGTAATGAAGTGGATTTAGTGATTCGTAAGAATGATGAGTTATTTGGTATTGAAATTAAATCCGGAAAAAAAATTGAGTCGGCGTCTTTAAAAAATCTTATCTATTGGCAAAAGCAACAATCCAATAGTAACGGATTACTTATCTACGGTGGCAACGAAAGTTCCGAAATCAATTCACGACAATTTACCTTACCTTGGAATCAAATTGACGATATTTAAATCACTTGTATGAAATATACTTGTTATATTCTGCTGGTAGTTTTTCTTTCAGCCTGCCACAATACCCAAAAAGTAAATACCATCATTCAAAATGGAGTGATCTATACCGTAGATTCTTCATTTACAACTACACAAGCCATGGCCATAAAAGATGGTATCATTGTAGCTACCGGTACGAATGAGGAAATCAATAAACTGTACAAAGCCGATTCTATAATAGACGCTACAGGGGCAACAATCTACCCCGGTTTTATTGATGCCCATGCCCACTTTATGGGCTATGCTCGCTCGCTTTTTACCGCTAATTTATTCGGTACTAAAACATGGGAAGAAACCGTAGACCGTATCAAAGCCTTTGCTGCTGAGCATCCCAACTTATCCTGGATACAAGGTAGGGGATGGGATCAAAATAACTGGCCGGGTAAACAATTTCCTACCAACGATTTATTAAATCAGGCTTTCCCAAATATACCGGTGGTCATTACACGGGTAGACGGTCACGCCTCTATTGCCAATGATAAAGCTATGGCGTTGGCAGGTATCAAAGCCGGACAAACAATAACAGGTGGCGATATTCTTGTTAAAAACGGAAAAGCAACAGGCGTTTTAATAGATAATGCCGAT
>JAIEQT010000005.1 GCA_019747455.1 Chitinophagaceae bacterium
TAGTATTAACGGATGAACAGAAGATTGATGCCTACCCTGTTGCTAGTTTAGAACAAAATACGATAGCTACGGAGAAGTTGTATTACAACATACCAGATGGAGCTACTGTAAACAAGAACACCGTAGCGGCATATCCGAACGATAATTACACGAACCCGAACGACTATATCCAGAAGTTGAATGGTAATAACCAGAAAGTAGGCACAAGTATCGTGTTGAAAGTAATGCTGAAAGTCCCGAGAGCGTAGCGATTCGGGAACGGGCGACAAAGTAAACATACGCGCCAATAGTTGGTACAAACAAAACGGGGTAGTACCGGGCAATGCTATTAATCCTATTAATGATATTGTAGCATCCTTAATGGGCGGACTCAGCAGCAACAGTACAAAGAGTTGGTTATTTGGAAGTATCCCCAATGGATGGATACCGCCGGGAATGAGTGGGTTTATAAGCGGGCAGAACAATGCCGATGCTGCAAATACCAAACCCAAAGCTTACTTAAACTGCCTGCCCGACTGAAGTCATTCAGGCGGGGGTATTGTTCGATGCTTGCCCGACCACAAAGTGGGCGGGAACAGTTCAAACCGGTAGTAGATACAGTGAGTTTTAGCAGCAGCCAAACCAGCGGCTTCGAACAAGTAGGTGAGAATGAAGAATTTAAAACACATTTAATTACGGATAAGGAAGTAACGAGAAATGGTTATCTTTATTCTGAATCGTGTTGTTCACGGAACAGGTGTAGATGTGCCTGCCCCGAGAACGAAGTGATTCGGGGTTCTTTGATAACCTACAAGTAACGCACACGAGAGGACCGCTCACCGAGGAAACACACTACGGGGCATGGGGTAATACGCTCCAGGCGATTAGTTCACGTAGTGCGGGTTCATTAAAAAATGACAAGAAGTACAACAGCATCGAATTAAACGAAGACTTGGGTTTAAATATCTATGATGCATTTTTTAGAAACTTGGATCCAACAATCAGTAGATGGTGGCAGATAGATCCTAAGATAAAATGGGATATGGAGAATTGGACTCCTTATAACTCAAACTTTAATAATCCTATTCGATATGATGATCCGAAAGGAGATTGCCCATCATGTGTTGTAGGTTTCTTTGTAGGAGCTGCAGTAGAATATACTACACAAGTAGCATCAAATTTGATTCAAGGAAAATCATTAGGACAATCTTTAACGCAAGTAGATGGAAACGCTATTGCAATTTCTGCTGTTGCAGGGGCAGTTACAAGCGGCGTATCCGCTTTCGTACCTAAAACTGCAACTGCTAAGCTAGTAGCAGCAGGAGTAAGTACTGCGGTAGATGCGGCAGAATCTGCTGCGAAACAATATAATGAAACTGGTAGTATTTCGTTATCAAATACAGTTACCGACGTTATTGCAAATAAAGTTGCTGGTAAAATTACTGAGAACGTTAACATTAACTCTAGTGGTACAATTAAAGCTACAGAGAAACAATTAGATAGAGCTGAAAAGGTTGCAGCTGGCGATGCGACAAGTAGTGGAAGAGCTGCCACAGTTAATAAACTCGAAAATAAATTGTCAAATCAAAAAACTACTAATATTGCTTCTCAGCAAGCTGCTGGGGGCGTTGTGTCAAATACAATACAGGGAACAGTGAGTACAATGTCAGGTAATAATAGGCAATCATCTCCTAATAACCTTAATGGCAGTAGTAGATCAGCATCAGACAATACAACGGTCAAAAAATATATTCCAATTACCAAATTTTAATGTAAACAAGCATGAAATTTTTATTTGTCACAGGTATTATATTTTTTCTTGGTTCAATAGCTCTATTTTTTTCCCAATATGATACTTTAGATGTCGAAAGAAAAGGAAAAATCGTAAAGATGAGAATCGAAGAATTGCCTCGATCATGTATTGGTGCTAAGGTCAGGTATTTTGTTAAATATAGCTATAATGGCAAAGTATATGAAAAAGCTACAAGAGGTGATTTTTGTCAAAGGCACTATGTAGGAGAGTTGATAGATATGAAATTTTTGAAAGGCTCTGATGTAATACTTCGTCCAGGCGAATCGGTAATGTTAAATTTACTGTCTTTGGTTTTCTTGGGTCTATTTGGTGCTAGTGTCAGTATATCACAATGGAAGAAGCTTAAAAAAAGTAGATAGGCATTACTTTTTTACCTAAAACAGATTTGAGTAAGAATAAGCAAACCAATCAATGATAATATATGAGTAGTGATACAGTAAAAAAGGTTTGGACAGAAAATGATTTTGAACAGATGTCGTGGCATGATTGTAAAATTTATGCTATGGCATTTGGTGTAAATAAGAATGAAGTTATTTTTGATATAGATTTTGTTCTGAAATGGAGTACACCTAGTAAAGACCAAGAGCAGTATAATTTTTTAGTAGCCCCTGCAACTTTAATTTTTAAGAATGTTTACAATATAAATATTGATGTAACCACAACGGATATTACAATAGATGGAATATATCGTGAGAATCCAGCTAAGCCAAAAAACGCTGCTCATATTATTGAACAAGTAGAGTATGACTGGTATATAGAAACCAATAATGGTGAAATATCATTTAAGTCGGTTGGGTTTACCCAACACCTAAGAAAAGAATCGGTTTACTCATCTAGCCAATCCTTAGATTTAAATCAGAGAGGCGGCATAGTTTTATAGAAACTAGCAACATCTAATCAACTCAACCACTCCAAACGGGGTGGTTTTTTTATTTAGGGTAGATTGAGTTGATTGTGTTAAAATATTAACAGTTGTGAGATAGGAGTCTCCATGTGGCAGTGATTGGCATATGTTATAGACGTATGCTTATATTATTGTACTTGTTTAATGAGTTGTTGTAGTTCTTTTGCGTTGATATCAGCTTGTTCGGATTTATCGTAGATGGAGAGGAGGTAGATATTTTTAGAGATGGTAACAACGAGCGCAATGATGCGCATACCGCCGCTTTTACCTTTGTTTTTAGAGCTTACTTTAAGGCGTATTTTATAGCAGTTATTACCAAGTGGTGTACCTTCTGTTGGGTTATTGGATAATGTTTGTTCGAGTGTAGTGAGTTCTGTTTTAAGTGAGGCGAACTTTTTTATGAGCCGTTTGGCTTCTTTACGAAAATTATCGGATACGATTATTTTAAAGTTCATCGAGGAAAGCTTTAAGGGTAGTGGCTTTTTTCTTACCGGCTTCTATGAGCTTTACTTCATGAAGTGCATCTTTAATGCCTTTGAGCAATTTTTTTTTATCGGGAGCAGTGGTGCTTTGCTCAACTAGTTTAGTGATTTGGTGCCATTGATCGATGGGAACGAGAACAGCAGTAGTGTTTCCTTTGTTATCAGAGAGATATTGAAGGGGCATGGGTTTAACTAAATTTAATATGTTAATGGATCATCTTTATCTTTATAAAATTAGTACATTTTTTTAAAATCTTCTTCATCAACATATCCTCCTCCGGTGCTTTTAATTTAATGATCGAATCAACCAATCCGTTTGGAATGGTCATCGATAATACATATTGTTTAATTTTCCATTCATTACCCACTTTTACAACTACACCAGACCCCCTACAAATTTTCATCTGTGTGTTCAGTAATTCATCGAACCAGCCCCAAGAGCCGGATTTATCTAAATAAATATTACGCGTAAGGGCAGTAAAATTCCATGCTTTGCCTTTATCGAAATAGGGTTTTGCAAATTTCATAAAGGCTTGCTTATCCCAATGCTCGGTAGCATCGGTACCAATGAAAACAGCATCGTTGGCATATAATCTAAAGTAAGCATCAAAATGAGCCCTGCCAGCCGTAGCATTTAAAGTATCCAGCATAGCTGCAATATCTTTTTTCGCCATCGCTTCTTCGTTTTTATCACCAGCCACACTATTCACTTCAATCCAATACCCATTATTATCCTGAAAATATATTTGCAAAATGCCATCTGCCCTTACAGTAACTTTATTAAGCGTGCCGGGCCAATCAGAATAGGTAATATTATTAGCAACCAGTTTTTTTATCAGGGCATCCATATTGCTGGTAGTTAATGCAATATGCACTGCCTTGTTTATGGTAACAGGTTCTTTGATGGTTGATACCAAATGTAATTCCTTACCGTCTTGTAATGAAAACCAACGAATACCCTCGGATTTAGTTCTGTTGGTAATTTCTTGCAATCCCAGAATGGAGCTATAAAACTGAGCTGTGGCATTTACATCTTTTACCGATAGCGCAATATGATTTAAACTAAGTGATAATTCTTGCCCTATAGCTGAAAGCATAATTAAATAGCAACCAACAAATAATATAATACGTTTCATACAATAATTTTAGTCTTATATAATGTTTACTTCTCTCTCTAAATATATATCAAATTTTTCCTGAACAGATTGAATGATAGCGGAAGATAACGCATAAATTTCTGCACCACTTGCATTACCATAATTTACCAATACCAGTGCCTGTTTCTCATAACAACCCGCATCTCCCTTTCTGTACCCCTTCCAGCCACATTGCTCTATCAACCAACCTGCCGGAATTTTAACTGTTTCTCCTGCATGGTAAGAAGGCATAGCGGGGAATTCTTGCGATAGCTGTAAATATTTGGTTTGTGAAACAACCGGATTTTTAAAAAAGCTACCCGCATTACCAATAATAGACGGGTTGGGTAATTTACTGGTTCTGATATTAATTACTGCCTGAGATATGGCAGCAATGGAGAGGGTAGATACTTTCATTTTTGCTAACTCCTCCTGTATAGCTCCATAACTGGTATTAAAAGTTGGATTTTTTGTAAGTCTAAGTGTTATGGCTGTAATGATGCACGTATTTTTTAATTCTCTTTTAAAAATACTATCTCTATAACCAAAGGCACAATCTGTATTCGTTAGTTTTATTTTTTTTCGGTCGCTGATCTGC
>JAIEQT010000323.1 GCA_019747455.1 Chitinophagaceae bacterium
CACCACCCCGAGAATAAATATGTCTGTCGATAGGCCAATTTTCCGTTTTGCCACCACTAACATATCTGCTCCCAATCGCTAAATCAGCACCACCCGTTTTACAAGCCTGGTATAGTCTTTCTAAATCATGAGGATCATGTGAAAAATCGGCATCCATTTCAAAAATAAATGCATAGCCCCTTTCTATACTCCATTTAAACCCATGTATATAGGCGGTGCCTAAGCCTAGCTTCCCTTTTCTCTCTTCTAAAAAAAGCTTCTCTGCATATCCATTGTTGATCAACGTTTTAACAATATCTGCCGTACCATCAGGTGACCCGTCATCTATTACCAATACATGATAACCAGCCTGTAAATCGAAAACGGCTTGGATAATGGGGGTAATATTATCCCTTTCATTATAAGTAGGTATAATTACAATTTTCTCCAAATTGGCTTAAAGGTTTGAACGAAAATACAAAATAGCCAACTTGCAACTATTCTTTATACGTTTAATCTTGAAATTTAAATATAGCATTAACAGTGGATAGTATTTATATTGATATATCACTATTTTTTTAGGAGCGTACGGTTTAATATTTCCGTTAGCTTTTGCTTGGTATTCATGGGGAAATCACCTTTCATCATCCAATCATAATATTGGGGTTCTTCTTTCAAAACCTGAACTACGGGCTTGCCTTTATGTTTTCCGAAATTAAAAACCTCTACTCCTTTCTCTTTTATGAAACGACGGGCAAAATCTACAATATCATCTTCTCCTGTAAATTTAACGATAGACTCTACCGTATCACCTAATTGCGGATATCGTTCGATCTGGGCTTCAAGTACTTCCCAAGTAGCTGTGGCATCTATTTCTGCGCTATGGGCACCATCTAGAGATTTATTACAATAAAACTTATAAGCGGCACTTAATGTACGTTGTTCCATTAAATGGAAAACTTTTTGTACGTCTACAAATTTTTTTCCATCAACCGAAAAATCTATTCCAGCTCTTAAGAATTCTTCAATTAGCATGGGAATATCAAATCTATTACTGTTATAGCCACCCAAATCAGATCCTTCTATAAACTGTTTGATTTCATTGGCAACTTGTTTAAAAGTTGGTGCTTCTTTAACCATATCATCTGTTATCCCATGTACTTCTGTAGCACCTGCAGGTATTGGCATTTGCGGATTGATCAACTTTCTCTTTACCTGCTTTGTACCATCAATACCAATTTTCACAATAGCAATTTCAACAATTCTATCGGTACTGATATTAATACCGGTAGTTTCGAGGTCTAAAAAAGCAAGGGGACGAGATAAAGATAATTTCATCGGATCTGTTTAGTAATTGTTTGAGCGAACGAAAATATATCTAATCCGTCATAATTTCCACTACTCATGAATAGAATATTTGCATTTTTTGTTTGTCGTGTTGTTAGCCAAGCAACTAACTCGTCTTTATTTGTAAAAACATGCAATCCTTCCTTATTAAATCCTTTTTCTACAATGTCAACAGGTAATTCCGGCATTCGTTTTAGCGCTAATGCATGCTTAGAAAAGAAAACGGCTGCTTCGTCTAATGCCGCTAATGCCCCATCATATTCTTCCATAAAATCAGCATTTAAGCTGCTATAGGTATGCAGCTCCAATAAGCCAATTAATTTTCTATCCGGAAACTGTTGCTTCACGGCTTGTACAGAAGCTTTTACTTTACTGGGTGCATGGGCGAAATCTCGATATACATTGGTATGGTCACCCGAAGCAATCAACTCTAATCTTTTTGCAGCGCCGGTAAAATTGGTCATCGATCTCAAAAAGTTTTTTGCTTCAATACCCAGTTCAGCACATACATAGTAAGCTGCGTATAAATTCATTAAGTTATGATTTCCAAAAACGCTTAATGAGCCGCTTATTCCATCAATAGTTACCGTTGTAATACCTTTCGAAATAGTATGTTCAGGAACACCATATGGCTGGTATCGGATATCATTTCTTTTATTATCCGCTACTAACTTCTTCAACACATCATCTGTTTCATTATAAATAAGTATGCCCCCCGGTTCAATTCTGTTTATAAAAATGACAAACTGTTCTACATAAAAATCGAAAGTGGGAAAAACATTAATATGATCCCAAGCTATTCCAGTTAAAACAGCTACATGGGGATATAGAAAATGAAACTTCGGTTTTTTTTCAATAACACTTGCAGGATATTCATCTCCCTCACATACAATAAGCGGTGCATCTGTTATGTTCACTGATTGTTCAAAACCGTTCAATTTAGCCCCCACCAAATAATCAAAGGAGTGATTATTTTCTTTTAAAGCATGCATAATCATACTGGTGGTGGTAGTTTTACCGTGACTCCCGCCTACCACAACTCTTTTTTTATCCTTACTCTCCTGATAAATATATTCCGGAAAGGAATAGATAGGCAATCCCAGTTCTTTGGCTTTTTGCAGTTCGGGGTTATCGGCTTTGGCATGCATTCCTAAGATAACAGCGTCTACATCGGGGGTAATAAGTGTGGTATCCCAGCCTATTTTTTGAGGTAAGAGCCCTTCTGCCAGTAAGTTACCCTTCGCGGGTTCAAATATCTCGTCATCTGTACCAGATACAAGGTATTTTTTCCTTTTTAGGGCTATCGCCAATTGGTGCATAACGCTACCCCCTATTGAAATAAAATGAATTTTCATACGTTTATGTAAGGAATTTGATATTTAACAAAAGAAAAACGGTGCAAAGACAGCAATTTCGCCAACACCGGTATCTTTGTTAAGTGCAAAATAAGTCCATATCCGATAATAATACCAAGCGTATGAAAAAGATTGTATTTATAATTATTATAGCCGGTTTTACAATCCTATTTTTGAGCTCTTGTGCATCTGTAAAGGGTAGAGGTTGTCCAACTACGAATCCACGCTATTTCAGAGGCTAAAAAAGCCTAATTTTGCACAAAGAATTCATATGAAATGGAACCAGCTTACCCAAATTGGGCAGCTTGCCTTAATTAAGGAACAGTCCTTTTTTCGTTCACAAGTTATTTTCAAACACAGTACTCGTTGCAGTATCAGCTCTATGGCTTTACATCGTTTAGAGCGTGAGGCTGCTTCTGATCAAATTGATTTTTATTATTTGGATTTACTTCAATATCGACATATTTCTACCGAAGTAGCAGCCATGTTCTCGGTGCATCACGAGTCGCCCCAGGTTTTACTCATTAAAAACGGTGAATGTATTTATGATGAGAGTCACCAAGGTATAACGATGAGTGACATTGAAGAACAAGCTCTCGCATCTTAATTTTATTTATGCGTATAACTGTATTTGGTGCCACCGGCATGGTTGGTAAAAGAATCGTACAATTGGCACTTCATAAAGAAATAGAAGTAGTTGCCTTTGGTAGAAATGTAGAAACACTAATAGATGCCGACAATCGCAATGAGCTATTAATAGCACAAAAGGGTTATATTTTCGATGCAAAAGATGTGGCTAAATCTGTTAAAGGAAGCCAGCTCATTTTTTCAGTGTTAGGTGGCGCTTTTGATGGTGCGGATAAAACCAGAAGCTTGGGGATTAAAAATATTATTGCACAAATGGAAGCAGCGAGTATTAAGCGCATCGTAGCTTTAGGAGGGTTGGGCGTATTAAATGCTACCGAAGATCAGTTGTTAATTGACACAGAGGGATACCCCGAAGAATATAAACCGGTAGGTATAGAACATCTGCAAGCTTTTCGTTTGCTCGAATCATCTCAGTTAGATTGGAGTTTTTTTTGTCCACCTAATATTGTAAACGAAGATGAAACAGGATTATACCGTACACATGTAAACTTCCCACCCGAACCCAATACTTATAAAATTAATGCAGGCGATTTAGCCATGGCTATGTTAGATGCCGGGCTAAAAGGTGCGTTTATAAAAGAGCGAGTAGGGATTTGTAATAAATAATCTTCAATTATCAATCTTCAATCTGCTTTACTTCTGAAGAGATCAGATTGAAAATTGAAGATTGATAATTGAAGACTGAAGATTGAAGATTTGATTATGGAAATACTAGGTTATATATTATCATTATTAGTAGGCGTTTCACTTGGATTAATTGGAGGTGGGGGTTCTATTCTAACCATTCCGGTATTGGTATATCTGTTTAATATAGATCCTTTTGTAGCAACAGGATACTCACTATTCATTGTTGGCATAAGTAGTTTTATGGGGGCTGCAATTAAGTATACCCAAAAGCAAGTTGACTTGCAGGCAACGCTTTATTTCGGTTTATCTTCTGTTATTACGGTATTGTTAGTCAGAAAATTATTACTACCCCATGTTCCGGAAGAATTTTTCACTATTAAGAAAACGGTTTTTACGAAATCACTAATGACTTTGGTATTGTTTTCCATTGTGATGATCATTGCAGCTACACATATGATTCGGAAAAACATTGCGCCCGGTAAATTAGAGAATAGCCCCTTCCCTATTCGTAAAGCATTGATACGTGGGCTTGAAGTTGGTGCGCTTACAGGCTTATTAGGCGCCGGCGGTGGTTTTGTAATTATTCCGGTTTTAATTTTCTCTTTTAAACTACCGATGAAAAAAGCGATCGGCACATCTTTGCTAATTATAGCTATTAATTCATTACTTGGCTTTCTGGGCGATATATTTACACATCAATATAATTGGGAACTATTGATCCGAATTTCTTTGATTAGTTGTGCAGGAATCTTTGTTGGCAACGCCTTGAGTAATAAAATTGGTGCTAATAATTTAAAGAAAGGCTTCGGCTATTTTGTGCTAGCCGTTGGAACATATATATTATTGCACGAAACGTTGAAGCCGAGGTGATACAATCTGGAATCTTCAAATTTCAATCTGGCATTTCGAATACTAGCAAATGATTATAGATTGAAGATTTCAGATTGAACATTAGCAAAG
>JAIEQT010000038.1 GCA_019747455.1 Chitinophagaceae bacterium
AACGCTTGAGTTAAAAAATATGACCGGTCCAGCCGAAACACTAAACTGGTTGTAAGAGAATGATTGATTATCAGTAGTATTTTTGTTAAACTGATAATTAACCTCACTGAAAATATTGACTTGATTTTTAATATTAAGTAAATAATAACGCGCGAACGGTCCCACAGAAAACGTCGAAGAAGAGGTTGGAGTAGTTCCTAAATTAGTTTTATTATATGAATAACCAGGTTTTAAGCCTATAGAAAGTTTATCAATAAAGAAGTATCCAATATTAGGGGATATTTGAATAATCGTTTGTTTATATGACGCTGCAGTCGTACCTGAATAACTTGCTGAAGTGAAATAGCCAGCCCCACCCACCAACCAATTGCCTTTAGTGAGTTGAGCGCTTGAAACTGAAACAACAAAAACACAGACATAAAAAAATAAAAATTTCTTTCCCATAAGACTGACTTTAAAATATTTATAATAAAATTATTCAGATAATTCTTAACTTTTAGTTCTTAATTCTGAATTCTTAATTCTTAATTCTTAATATTTACTAAAATAGTTTTCAAACATTCTCAATGGCTTTCTTGTTAATAAAAAAAATTATTTCTATGGCACAACCTACCTACGAACTCATCAGCGCATTAAGAGAAACAGCAAGTAGATTAGAAAAAGGGGCCCATTATGCCTGGGGTAATCATGGTGCCTGTAATTGCGGTAATCTATTGCAAGTGGTTTGTGATGTAACCAAAGAAGAAATTTTGACCTATGCCCATACCGGTATTGGGGAGTGGACGGAACTGGCAGTGGATTATTGTGGCGTTACAAATGCACCCATAGATCTGTTATTGAAAAAACTACAAGAAATTGGTCTCACCCCCACCGATATTCACCACCTCGAGTACCTCGATGATCGCACCGTTTTAGAGCAATTACCTGGCGGTTTTCGATGGCTCAGCCGCAATAACCGCGAGCATGTAATCCTGTATTTTAATACTTATGCCGAAATTCTTGAAGAACAACTCCTAGAAACTATCCAAATCCCAACACCCGTATATCGAAACCCACAACCCGTAACCCTATAACCTATTGCCTATTACCTATTACCTATTACCTATTACCTTTCCCCTAGATTCCCTATATTTGCCCCTCAAAATTTTGAATAGTGCCCACTAAATTTTCAAAAGAAACTTACCTCTATTGGTACGAGCTCATGCAATTGATTCGTCAGTTTGAGCTCAAAGCAGAAGAAATGTATAAAATGGCCGGAAAAATCCGCGGATTCTTCCACGCCTATATCGGTCAGGAAGCTATTGCGGCGGGTTGTTTAACTGCCACTTCTCCCGACGATCCATTCATTACCGCTTACCGTGATCATGGTTTGGCTTTAGCCAAAGGCGTTTCTGCCAACGCTTGTATGGCAGAATTATATGGTAAGGCAACAGGCTGTGCTAAGGGAAAAGGTGGTAGTATGCACTTTTTTAGTTTAGAGCATCGCTTTTTTGGCGGGCATGGTATCGTAGGTGCCCAAATTGGTACCGGCGCCGGTTTAGCATTCGCCGAAAAATATAAAGGTACTGGTAATGTGGTGCTTTGTTATTTTGGAGATGGTGCTGCCCGCCAAGGTATGTTACATGAAACCTTTAACCTGGCCATGCTTTGGAAACTTCCGGTAATTTTTATTTGCGAAAATAACAATTATGCTATGGGTACTTCTATTGAGCGTACCAGTAATGTAATTGATATCTATAAATTGGCAGATGCGTATGATATGCCTGCCGATAAAGTAGATGGTATGACCCCCGAAGCTGTGCACGATAGCGTTGCACGTGCCGTTAAAAGAGCAAAAGAAGGTGATGGTCCTACCTTATTGGAGATGAAGACCTATCGCTACAAAGGTCACTCTATATCGGATCCTCAAAAATATCGTTCAAAAGAAGAGGTAGATGAATATAAAAATCAAGACCCTATCACCAAAGTAGCCCATACGATTTTAGAGAATGGATATGCTTCTCAGGAAGAATTACAAGCCATTGATCAAAAAATAAATGCCATTGTAGAGGAAAGCGTTCGCTTTGCAGAAGAAAGCCCCTGGCCTTCTGATGATGAAGTGTTGAAAGATGTATATATTGATCAAAACTACCCTTTCATCGTAGATTAAATCTTCAATCTGGAATCTTCAATCTGAATAAAACCTATACCTTTTACCTATAACCCTTAACCTAAATAATACATGACCGAGCAACAAACAAATGCACCCGAAGTAAACGAAGCCTTAGCAAAAGCAGAAGGGGTTTGGAAAAATCTACAAAAGCCTATTTTGGCAGTATTGGTAGTTGCACTGGTAATTGGCGGTGGCTACTACGGATATAAAGAATATATTCAAAAACCAAAAGAAGAAAAAGCAGCAGACGCTATTTTCAAAGCACAACAATATTTTGCCATCGACTCATTAAACCTCGTATTAAATGGAGATGGACAAAACAAAGGTGCTTTATATGTTATCAAGAATTATGGGGGCACCAAAGCAGCAAATCTGGCACACTATTATGCCGGTGTTAGTTATTTGAAGCTTGGCGATTTTAATAATGCAGTTAAATATTTGAAAGATTTTTCTACGGATGCCAAGCAAGTACATCTATTAGCCTTAGGTTGTTTAGGAGATGCCTATGCGGAATTGAATAAAAAAGAAGAAGCTATTGAAGCCTATAAAAAAGCGGCAAATACTTTTGAAGAAGATGAAAATAATTCATCTGAATATTTATTCCGCGCAGCATTGTTAAGCGAAACAATTGGCAAAACAAAAGAAGCTATTAGTCTGTATAAAGAGTTGAAAGAGCAATTCCCAAAAACAGAAAAAGGTTTTCAGGCCGATAAATATATTAACCGCCTAAGTATCGAGAAAAACGATTAGCCCATACACATGGCCAATACAGGTAATAAAACATTACACAAAGGCATTCCTACAACGGGGAATGCCTTTGTAGTTATTATTAAAACAGATTGGAATGAAGATATTGTAAATGCCTTAGAGAAAGGAGCGAGAAAGGTATTAAAGGAAAGAGGTGTAAGGTATAAGGTAATTACAGTACCTGGAGCGGTGGAGATTCCATTCGCAGTAAAAAATCATTACGCTTATTCTGCCAAAATGCCCGATGCATATATCACGCTTGGTGCGGTTATACAAGGCGACACACCACATTTCGATTATGTATGCAAAGCTGTTACCGATGGTGTGATGCAATTAAATCTTACCATTGATGTTCCCGTTATTTTTGGCGTACTTACCGTACTCAATAAACAACAGGCCAAAGAACGTATTGGTGGTATACACGGACATAAAGGAGAAGAAGCTGCTATCACTGCCTTAAAAATGATTGCGCTCAATAACACTTTGAAAAAAGGAAAATAATGACAACTGTACAATTATTTGTGCCTTGTTTTATAGATCAATTATATCCAACGGTTGCCTTTAATATGGTAAAAGTATTGGAGAAAATTGGCTGTACAGTTACGTATAATGAAAATCAAACCTGTTGCGGACAACCTGCATTCAACGGTGGTTTTTGGGGCGAAGCCAGAGAAGTGTGTACCAAATTTATCAACGATTTCGATAATGCAAATTATATAGTGGCCCCAAGTGCCAGCTGTGTTGGATTTGTGAAAAATTATTATCCCAAGCTTTTTGAAAATTCAGCGAACCAAGCAAAAGCTAAAAAATTAGCTGACAATATTTACGAATTCTCCGACTTCCTGGTGAATATCCTGAAAGTAGAAAATATAGGTGCCAAATTTGAAGCAAAAGCTACTTACCATGATAGTTGTGCTGCACTCAGAGAATGTAAAATAAAAGAAGAGCCAAGAAAACTATTAGCACAGGTACAAGGCCTGGAATTAGTTGAAATGCAGGATGTGGAAACCTGTTGCGGCTTTGGCGGAACTTTTGCCGTAAAATTTGAACCTATCAGTGTGGCTATGGCCGATCAAAAAATAACAAATGCAGAACAAACAGGTGCTACCCATATTATTAGCACCGATATGAGTTGTTTGATGCATATTGATGGTTGTGTAAAAAACAAAAAAAGCCATTTACAATCCTTACATCTGGCCGATGTATTGGCCAGTGGCTGGTAATTTATTTGATGACCCACTCATAATCGAGCTGTCGCTTTTCTAAATTGGCTGCTACCACTTTGATCTTTACTTTATCCCCCATCCTGAAAATTCGTCCACGTCTTCTACCAACCAAACTATAATCACTCTCTACCAATCGAAAATCATCGTAATCACTTAGGCTTATAATACTTACCAAGCCCTCACATTTATGTTCAACTGTTTCTACCCAAAAACCAAATGAAGCTACCCCACTAACAACGCCTTCAAATATTTCGCCTAAATGTCCTTTTAAGAACTCAACCTGTTTGTATTTGTTACCAGCTCTTTCACATTCCATGGCCGCTCGCTCACGCTCGCTGCTGTGTTTACATTTCTCTTGCATTTTCTTATCTAACTCGGGCTTACCGCTAAGCATACTGGCTAATACCCTATGCACCAATACATCAGGATACCGACGTATGGGCGACGTAAAATGACAATAATGCTCAAAAGCCAACCCATAGTGACCAATATTCTCGGTGGTATAAATCGCTTTTGCCATCGTACGAATCCCTAATTGTTCTAACACATGTTGCTCAGGTTTACCTTTGGCCTCTTTCAACATATTATTAAAACTAAAAGCAATCGCTTCCGGAGAACTCATATCAAATGTATGTCCGTATTTCTGCGCAAACTGAATAAATGGAGCCAGCTTTTCTTCATCCGGCTGATCGTGAACCCGATAAGGAAACGGTATAGGCTTTTTATTTACTTGTTGCTTAGCTACATTCTCTGCCACCGTTCTGTTTGCCAATAACATAAACTCTTCAATC
>JAIEQT010000236.1 GCA_019747455.1 Chitinophagaceae bacterium
GAACAGCAGGTACATTTCGGTAAGACTGTTACTGATTGGTGTGCCTGATAAAAAAGTTACACATAAATCACTATTAAATCTTGTTTGCAGTTCCCGAACGGCAAACAGCATATTCAATGCTTTCTGGCTGCCTTCTTTATTGCCAAGTCCAGCGACTCTGTCATGCCTTGTAGTAAAAGTCAGGTTTTTAAATTTGTGAGCTTCATCTACAAATAAATGGTCCACACCTAAGTCCCGGAAATTGATACCGGCATCTTTCTTCTCTTCAATATTTTTTCTTACTTCCTGCAGTTTAACCCCTAAATTAGTTTTCCGTATTTCTAAACCTTTCAGCATACGCCGGGAGATTTCGCCACCCATATCTTTTATGGTATGCAAATCCCTTTCTACATTATCCAGTTCGGCTTCTATAATCTGCTTTTGTATTTCCGGCGACTGTGGAATTTTACCAAACTGGTCATGGGTGAGTATGATGCAGTCCCAATTATTGTTTTTGATTTCATTAAATAACCGCATCCGTTTTGCCGGAGTAAAATCGTTTTCATCCGGTGCCAGTATTCTTGCATTGGGATATGCTTTACGATAAGTATCGGCAATCTGCCGCACATTGGCTTTCAATGCCAGTATCATGGGTTTATTTGCAATGTTCAGCCGCTTCATTTCATTGGCAGCCACCACCATCGTTAATGTTTTGCCGAGACCAACTTCATGGTCTATCAATGCGCCTCTATTCTGCAGTATTCTCCAAACAGAGTTTTTTTGAGAACTGTATAAATCATCAATACCCAATCTTCTTCTATCCAATCCCGGAAACTGTAAATGGCTACCATCGTATTCTCTCAATACATAGCAATTGAAAGTGTCATTATACAATGTTTCTAATTCCTTCTTATCGCCGTCAGGTAGTTCTTTAAGCCAGTTAATAAAACCGTTGCGGATAGATTCTATTTTTTGATGGGCTAATTGTATGGCTTCGCTATCGGGCACTCTTATAGCTTTATCACCAGTTCCAATTTCATAAGTGTAAAAAGGAGTAGTATTTTCTAAAGCATACTCCAACAGCGAGTCGCCGTAAGTTGTTTTTCCACTTTTTGGTGTTACAGCATATTCCTGGTTAATTTTTGCATTGGTAAGCCTTGCCTTTACTTTGAAAGTGTCTAAAGAAGGAAAATAATTTACTTCGGTATTTAGTTCAAACAGGTGTGAAGCAAAACGATTGTAATAGTCCAGCGGTATCCATCTTTCACCCAGGTTAAAATCAAGTAATTCAAATGGGATTTTCTCTGGCTGAATCTTTTGTAAGGCATGAAGACTTTTAAGCAGTTGGACATTATCCGGATTTTTCTCAACAACTTCCGTAGCTGCTTTTAATTTGAATACCACATTGCCGCTTAACAACTGGTCGGCAGTTTCCCATTGCAATGTGGAAGGATTAAGATAGATATGATTACCCAATGCTTCTATAGTTTCGCTTTCAGTATTATCTGTTGCTGCTGCAATAAATTCAATATCCACCTTGCCTTTATCATTCAGGCTTTTTGCCAGTGCTTCTAAAGGATTGTCTGTAGTAAAGATTTCCTGTTTTGGAACCAATGACTGAGTGAGTATGTCTGCTTTTACAAATTGTTCACCTTCCTTTCTTTCTAATGATGAAAGCATGGTTAACCCAAAGGCTTCATCTTTTAAAACCCGTTGCCGGTTGATGGATGAGTTCAGCAGGCCGTATCCTTTTGTTAATGATTCGTAGGCTTCATTCAATTCTTTTCGTAAATCATTGTGTTCCGTTTGTTCTATTGTTTCTTTTTCAAACAAATCGAAATACATATCCCTTACCGCAGTGTATTGCTGGTAAAAGCCGAGGTCTTTCTTATCATGCAGACTTGGTATAAAGACAGGCTTGCCATCATCAGATGCCAAGTATGAAGCAAAGCCGACCCGGTTATTGTGTACAATCAGTGTTCCTTCTTTGTGGAGTGGATTGAAGTCCTTTAGTGTTTCCAGTTTATCATCATCGCCTAATGAAATATGAAACACGGCCTCGCCATCGTTGTAAAATTGATGGTCATACTTTTTAAGCATATTTGTTGTGCCAGCTAATTCATGTTGCAGTAAAGCAGCATTCATCCAGTTAGCAGAGAACTGGAGTTCTTCTGCATTGGAATAAAGTTTATAAACATATTGTTTGAAGGCGGTTGATTTTGCCGTCATCAAAACAATTAATTCATGCTCCGGTTTGTCTTTAGTACGGATGATGTTTACAATCCGTGCTGTCTTTTTATCTACTACTGTAGCATCAGCCGGATTAATGTAAGCCGCAGCCCGGTTGATGGCATTAGAAGAACCTGTATCAAACAAACCTAATTGTACAGAAGAATTGTCGGGTTTATTTTCCGGCATCTCCGTATAAGTAAGTTGTTTGCCTTTTGCCTTTTCAATTTGCTTATTTACTTGTTTGAAATTTTCTGCATTAAACCTTTTATCAAAACCTTCGCTGATAGTTTTATTCAATGCTGGTGCAATTAAATTGATGTCACCAGTTTGCCAAACGGTTTGATGTGCCTTGCCGTACTGGTCTTGGCCTGGCTTTATCTGATTGCCCAGAATTATTTATGGATGCAATACGATGTATTGATTCAATGAATAGTTGCCAAATTCGTTTTGTTGTTCAACTGTATTTAGTAGCTGTTTTTCTTCCGTTGAGAGTGATTGTTTGATTTGATTTTTTTGAACAATCAATAAATGACTTGGTGCTTCTGTGTTGCCTGTTTCCTTCATCAGGTTATCCGGCATTACACTCAGGCTGATGAAATCTGCATTATTGAAAAGATACTCTCTTGCAACCTGGTTAGAAGGGCTGTTAAGAAAAGCATCGGTTGTTATATAAGCCATCAAACCACCATCTTTCAACTTATCAAGTCCTTTTGCAAAAAAGTAATTATGAATTTTATCCTTCAGCTCTTTTTCTTGTATGCTTTCATCATACACTTTAAAATTGCCAAAGGGAATATTGCTAACCACTAAATCAAACTGTCCATTTTCCGAAGCCGGGGTTTCTTCAAAGCCTTTAATTTGAACAGTAGTAGTAACAGGAAATGAACTGCTTAATGCTGTCAACACTTTGCCGGTTAAAAAATCTTTTTCTACAGCATTCACAGTTTTCAATGATGGGAACGCCGCCGCCGCTTCTGTTACAAACACACCGACACCGCTGCTGGGTTCGTACATAGCAGTAGGTTCAATCCCTTTCTCTTTTAAAGTGTCAAATAATGATTGCGGAATTATTTCAGGAGTATAGAAAGCAGTAAGGATACTGTTACGGATGGAATCAATTGCCTGTTTATATTCCTTCTCTGTAAGTTGCTGCTGCAATAACTCATGCAGTTCCATTATCTGCGGATGCAGTTTTAAATCTTCTTTTGAAGCGTTTAGTTTCTTCCATTCTTCTTTAGAACTATTCGGAAACAGTACTGCTTTTAACACACCAAAACCGGCATAGTTTTTTAAAGCAGAAAGCTGGTCAGCAGTTAATTGTTTTTCTGCTGACCAGTTTAAGGCAATACGAATAGCCTCGATACTGTCTTTAAGTTTCTGCTGACTGTTGTAACTCATTGCTCACATTTTCATTCACACGGTTACTTTCCAGATATTCACTTACGGCTCCGGTTATGGCATAGCGGATAAATTGATTATCCTCGTTTTCTTCTGCGAATCGTAAATCATCAAAAGTGGAGTTGCAATAGTTAATCATATTGACAACTTCATGCTGAAGCAATCCTGATTGAAAAAGCAGTTTATAGTCAGTTTCAAATTCAGTTTCCAGAATATTCAATATGTAATTGAACCTTGACGGTCGAAGCTCCTTAGTAATCTCTTCAAGGCAGGTTTCTACAATTATATATTCTGGTTGGCTGCTATTCTTCAGTTGCTTTATTAGTGACCCGGCAGTACTTACCTTATCATACAGCCAAACACGGAGTTTGTCTTCTGCTTCTAAAGCAAAGAGTATATCAGGATTGTTATCCCTGATATACTCCAGTAATTTGCCAATTAAGATTTCTTTCATACGCAAAGGTTTTTATACACCAAAGAATGAACGGATAACGGTAGCTACAATTACGAGGAATACACAACTACCAAACCAGGCCGCTGCTACTTTTCCGGTATCATGGTCACCGCTGTTCCATTTCTGATACACTTTTACAGCACCAATCAAACCAACTATGGCACCTACGGCGTACATGAGGTTTACACCTGCTGCAAAGTAGCTCCGCACTTTCGTGTTGGCTTCATTTATACCGGCGTTGCCATCTTGCGCAATAGCTGAAGCAGTAAGGAGCACCAATACAAAGCAGATTGTGCCACTAATCAATTTTCTTCTTTCAATCACTTTTTTCATACACACATTATTTTTGAGAAATGAATAAAAAAAGAATGCTTCATTATACTAACCCATCCGCACTTGATTTTCCTGCACGCAGATAATGAAGCATTACTTTTCAATGCCAGATATATTGGATGTCAGCCATTGTAAACTTTTCAGGAAAATATTGATTTAGCAACCCGGATATTGCAGGTTCTACTTCAGCTTTATTTTCTGTGTTGTTTAAGTCTGGATATTTGTTCAATATTTGCTGAATAGCAAAGCAAATTTGTTCTTTTGGGGCTTGTGGTTTTATTTCAGACAGGTAAGCATTCACTTCATCCCAAAATGGTTGCAGTTTACTATTTACTTCAAAAAGCATATCCTTTGGTAAAAAATCTGCATGATTGCTGGAAGTAAATTGCTTTTTAATTTCTGCCACCGGGATAAATGTACCTTTTTCGTCTATTCTTTTTATACCAATCAAAGAAAGTATTTCCCAGCGAAAAAATTTGTAGGCTACATAGGTGTAATAAACAATTATTGATAACAACAGAGTGGAGAAGTATTGACTCCATGATATTGATTGTAACATAACCCCATTAATCTTTAGTGAC
>JAIEQT010000501.1 GCA_019747455.1 Chitinophagaceae bacterium
AAAAATGACCAAGGACAAATGGTGCCCTATTCCTCTTTCATGACCATTAAAAAAACACAGGGACCAAATGAAATTGCACGATACAACCTGTATACATCGGCATTGACCAATGGTGTTCCCTCGCCCGGTTATACATCAGCGCAAGCCATCAGTGCCATTAGAGAAGTGGCCAATGAAACCTTACCCAAAGGTTATGATATTGCCTGGGAAGGCCTTTCCTATGATGAAGCAAAACGAGGTAACGAAGCGATTATCATTTTCTTAGTGGTTGTATTTTTCGTGTACTTGGTATTAGCAGCTCAATACGAAAGTTTCCTATTACCACTTGCTGTAATACTTTCTTTACCACCCGGTATTTTTGGTTCTTTCTTCCTGTTGAAAGCGATGGGCTTAAGCAATGATGTATTTGCACAAATAGGATTGATAATGCTTACGGGATTATTAGGAAAGAATGCGGTGTTGATAGTAGAATTTGCCGTACAAAAACGAAGTGAAGGATTGAGTGTTTTAGAAGCAGCTATCGAAGGTGCCAGAGAGCGATTCAGACCCATTTTAATGACTTCCTTTGCATTTATTGCAGGCTTGATTCCATTGGTTAGAGCACATGGTGCAGGCGCTGTTGGTAATAAAACAATCGGTTCGTCTGCCTTGGGAGGGATGTTGTTCGGAACCATTTTCGGTGTATTGATAGTACCGGGATTATATTACATTTTTGGTAAATTAATTGAAGGAAGAAAACTCATTAAAGATGAATCAATTGTGTCTTTGAGTCATGAATTAATTCAAGAACATTCTGAAATTCATAAAGAAAATAAACTGAAAGCACTGATTCAAAAAATATTCAGAAATGAAAAATAGCCTATTTATAAAAGTAATTTTTTTTGTATCCATTATTATTAGTTTAGCCGGTTGTAAGATCGAGAACCTGAATACAAAAGAGGCCAACTATGCCATGCCTAATAAGTATGCACTTGCTAATGATTCAACAAATACGCAAGCATTATACTGGCGAAACTATTTTACCGATACCAACTTAGTAGCACTTATAGACGAAGCGCTGAAAAATAATCAGGATTTAAATATCATGCTTCGTGAAATAGAGATCAGTAAAAATGAAATACTATCAAGGAAGGGGGAATATTTACCCTTCGGTTTTTTAGGTGCCGGTTTGGGTGTAGAGAAATCCAGTAAATATACATGGGATGGTGTTTCTGAAGAAGACGCTAAAACAAGACCGGATCCATTACCTCGGTATATCGGCAATCAATCCGTGATGGCTAATTTCACTTGGGAAATTGATATTTGGAACAAATTGCATAATGCTAAAGATGCGGCAGTCAAAAGACTGCTTGCAACAGTTGATGGTAAGAATTTCCTGATAACGAATTTGATTGCCGAGATAGCAAACTCTTATTACGAATTAGTGGTACTGGATAATGAGCTGCAGATTGTTGAGCAAAATATTACTATTCAAAAAGAATCGTTGGAGATGGTAAAGGTGCAAAAAGATGCAGCGAAGGTGAATCAATTAGCGATCAATCGTTTTATGGCTCAATTACTTAATACAGAAAATTTGAGATTTGAAATCTTGCAGCGAACAACAGAAGTAGAAAATAAAATCAATTTTTTAGTAGCCAGGTATCCGCAGCCTATTAAACGAAACAGCAATAATATCAATGGTATCGAATTGATGAATATTACTGCGGGAATACCTGCTCAGTTACTAAGCAATAGGCCAGATATTCGCCAGGCTGAAAATACCTTGCAAGCTGTAAAGTTAGATATAGCTGTAGCAAGAGCTAATTTTTATCCTAACCTTACCCTAAGTGCCGGGGTTGGATTAAATGCGTTTAACCCGGCTTATTTAATCAACCCTCAATCTGTTGCCATTAATATGTTGGGTAATATGATGGGGCCTCTTATTAATAAGCGGGCAATAAAAGCAACATATTATAATGCCAATGAAAGGCAAATTCAAGCCGTATATGCCTATGAGCAAACAGTACTAAATGCTTTTTTAGAGGTAACCAATCAGTTAGCAGCTAATAAAAATTATAAAGAGAGCTTTACCACCAAAAAAAATCAGGTTGACATATTGAGTAATTCAATCGATATTTCCAATAGCCTTTTTAAATCTGCCAGGGCAGATTATACAGAAGTTTTATTAACTCAACGAGAGGCTTTAGAAGCCAAAATGGATTTAATGGAAATAAAGCAAAAACAACTGAGTGCTCAGGTTAATATTTTTAAGGCATTAGGTGGTGGTTGGAAATAGTTGGATCGTTTTTTTTAATAGTTTTAAAATTATTAAAAATCAGGGTTCACTATGAATTGGCTTCCCTATGACGGTAAAGTACATTATTATCCTTCCGTATTTGACCGCGAAACTGCGCAGCATTATTTCAAGGAACTATTAGCTGCCTGTTTGTGGAAACAAGACGAGGTCATTATGTTTGGGAAGAAGATCATTACAGATCGTAAATCTGCTTGGTATGGGGATGAACCATTTGGATATACATATTCGAAGATTACGCGTTATGCATTGCCTTGGAATAAACCATTAAAAGAGATCAAACAGATATTAGAATACCAAACGGGTGAGCAGTTTAATTCTTGTTTATTGAATTTATACCATAGTGGTAAAGAGGGCATGGGTTGGCATGCTGATGATGAGCCAGAGATGAAGCGTTATGGCGCCATCGGCTCTTTGAGCCTCGGCGCCGCGAGAAAATTTTCTTTTAAGCACAAAACAACAAAAGAAAAAGTGGATATCCAACTAGAGAATGGGAGCTTATTACTCATGTTACACGATACCCAAGAAAAATGGCTACATAGTTTACCCAAATCACTAAAAGTACTAGAACCACGCATTAATCTAACTTTCAGAACTTTTGTGTAAATTAGGGTATGCACCCACTTCAAGCGTTGATCAAAAAATTCTCTCCTATCAATTCAAATGAATGGGAATTGTTGTACGAAAAATGTACTGAAGTAACTATACACAAAGGTGATTTTTTTATAAAGCAAGGTAGGGTAGAAACAAGAATTGGCTTTATTATAACGGGTAGTTTTAGACAGTTTTATATCAATCCTAGCGGTGAGGAGCTCAGTACTTACTTTTTCTTCGAACATAACTTAGTGAGTTCCTATATTAGTTGTATTACTGGTAAAACATCACTTATTAGTATCCAGGCAATCGAAGAAAGCACATTACTTGTGTTTGATTATACTCACTTGGCATCTTTATTTAAAGATTATCCTAACTGGCAATTATTTGGGAGGAAGATAGCTGAATACTTGCTTGCGGGTATCGAAGAAAGAATGGTAGGATTATTAGCGGATAATCCCGAAGAGCGATATCGTAAGCTTTTAGCTAGTCCTGATAAACAAAAAATACTCGAAAGAATTCCCCAGCAATATATTGCTAATTATTTAGGTATTACGCCTATTAGTCTTAGTAGAATCAGAAATAGGATAAATAAGTAATTTCTTAACAATTGTTAATTCAACAGTATCATATGTATAAGAAATTTGTTTAAAATTATTATATATGAAACAAATACTATTACTTGAAGAAGTAGCCCAATGTTTGCTGCCTTTATTATTGCTATATTATATAAATGATATTCATATCTCATGGTGGCTCTGGATCATTTTGTTTTTTAGTCCGGATATTGGTATGCTAGGATACATAATCAATCCAAAGATTGGTGCCATTTCTTATAATATCTTTCATCATAAAGCAATAGCTATCCTATTATTTGTAATGGTTTTTTTCATCGATAACAGGATTAATGACTACTTAGCAATCTCAGGATTATTACTGTATGCCCATGCTAGCTTCGATAGGGTTTTTGGTTATGGACTAAAGCATACCGATTCCTTCAAAAATACACATTTAGGGAAGCTTAAATAAAGCAGAAGTTGTATTTTCATTGCCTAATGTAAAAGCATGAAAAAATCAATTCTTCTATTATCATCTTTACTATGGGGAACCCAAATTTTTTCCCAGGCAAAACCCGAATGGAACGACATCTTTACAAAAATCAATCAGGAGGTACAAGCCAATTCAAAAGCTTATAGCAGTTTAAAAACCGCTACGGAAACCATTGGCCATCGCCTTACAGGTTCAGCAAATGGGAAAAAAGCAGAAGAATTCGCATTCAACTTACTCAAATCATATGGCTACGCAGATGTTAGATACCAACCTTTTGAAGTAGAAAGCTGGAGCAGAGGATCACTTACCGTTAAAATAGGTAAAGAGGCTTCCAATCTTCAAGCGATAAAATCCGTTTCTCTTGCACACTCTCCCGTAAAAGTAAATATTACGGAAGAATTGGTAGATATGGGTAATGGCCTAGAAGAAGATTACGCTAGTAATCCTGATAAAGCAAAAGGTAAAATTGCATTGGTATACTTAGGTGTTTTGCCAGGCTCAAAACCGGGAACAGGCACCCTACACAGATCGGAAAAAACAGCCATTGCCATTAAATATGGAGCTAAAGGAATTGTAGTAATCAATACCGCTAATGGTGGCATATTGCTAACAGGTACGGCTTCCGTAACCGGGAAACTAATTCCAATACCCGCCGTATGTATCGGAAAAGAAGATGGTATGAAGTTGAAAGAACAATTGGCTACAGCTAAACATTTTGTATCTATCAACATGACAAACAATTCAGGACTCATCAAAGCGAGAAATGTGATAGCTACCATAAAAGGAAAATCACAACCACAGGAAAAAGTAGTAGTGGGGGGGCACCTGGATAGTTGGGATTTGGCAACCGGTGCTATTGATAATGGAATAGGTTCTTTCTCTGTAATAGACATGGCAAGAACTTTTAAAGCCTTGAAACTTCAACCCGAAAGGACGGTTGAATTTATTTTGTTCATGGGAGAGGAAGAAGGGTTACTAGGCTCTAAAGCATATGTAAACTATGCGGTAAAAGATAAAAGTATTGACCATTTGCGCTATATGTTCAATTACGACATGACAAATAATCCTAGCGGATACA
>JAIEQT010000001.1 GCA_019747455.1 Chitinophagaceae bacterium
AGTATTTCTATATAACATTGCAGATTCAAACTAGTACATGTATCCCAATCTCTATTACGCCTGTAAGGATCTTTTTGGTTTTCAGCTCGAAGGGTTAAAGCTTATTAATAGCTTTGGTTTTTTTGTAGCCTTATCTTTCATCATATCCGCGTGGATATTGAGTATGGAGCTGAAGCGTAAGCAAGGTCTAGGGTTATTTGTACATACTGAAGAAAAAATAAAAATTGGGGAACCCGCCGGTTTAGGGGAGTTGATTATTAATGGAATACTCGGATTTGTTTTCGGCTATAAAATTATAGGCGCGTTCACAGTTCCTGATGCGTTACATGATCCGCAGTCTTTTATATTGTCCTCCCAAGGTAATTTTTTATCAGGTATGATTGTAGCATTGATTTTTGGAGGATTGAAATGGTGGGAGAAAAAAAAGCAACAATTAGAAAAGCCGGAAGAGAGAACCATTCGCATATGGCCACATGATAGAGTAGGAGATATGGTTATTTACGCGGCACTATTTGGATTTTTAGGCGCTAAAATTTTTCATAATCTGGAGAACTGGAATGAGTTTACTAAAGATCCCATTGGTTCGCTTATATCATTTAGTGGACTCACTTTCTACGGTGGACTTATCTGTGCGGGACTTGCCATATATTGGTATGCCCGTAAAAATAAAATCAGTTTTATTCATTTGCTCGATGCCTTTGCACCTACTATGATGTTTGCTTATGCACTTGGTAGGGTTGGGTGCCAAATTAGTGGTGATGGCGATTGGGGAATTGTGAATACAGCGCCAAAGCCATTTTCCTGGCTGCCTAATTTTTTTTGGAGCTATCAATATCCGCATAATGTATTGAGTAAGGGGGTGCCTATACCCGGTTGCGTAGGCGAACAATTCTGTAATCAATTGCCACTCCCTGTGTACCCCACGCCTTTGTATGAGGTTATTGTATGTGCTATTTTATTTTTTGTGATCTGGGCTTTTCGTAAGAAAATTAAAACACCGGGTATTTTATTTTCTATTTATTTAATTATGAATGGCGTAGAAAGATTTTTAATTGAGAAAATTAGGGTAAACACAAAATACGATTTACCATTTCATCCCACACAAGCAGAACTCATTTCTTTGGCATTATTCATTGGGGGTGTGTATATGTTTTATGCATGTAGTAAGTCTAATAAGCATAATGCCCTATAATTCTGTATAAGCCAGCAAATGATATCACCCGGTAAGTAATCCTTTTCATTTTTTGATATAGATAATACAATACCTTTTCTTTCAAAAAATTTCATAAGGTTAGGTACCCTTCTATGATCAATATTTTTATCACACTGAGTTAACCCCCAATTTTTTGGATTAACAGCAAAATTTTTTTCCATATCGATATGAACCCTTTCTTGCAAATCAATTCCTAGTTTCCTGTACGCACGAATAACTACGTCGGCACATACTCCTTTGTTAGATGGAATATCACCATTTGGGTAACTAATAACAAAATAAGAGGGATCGTAGATTACTTTTCCATCTGTAAGTAGCACTGCTGCCTCGGCTAACTATAATGAAAAAGACTTTTGCGATATGGCAATAAAAGGATAAACAACGAAAATTAAAATCCATTTTTTCATAATATGTTGATGCGCAAGCATTCTATTTTCATAATATCCTCCAAGTTTTAACAGTTCCCGTCTATCGTCTATCGTCTATCGTCTATCGTCTATACCCTATTCCCCCCATTCCCGCCTCTCATCCCTTAAAATTTACCGTCCATGTTAAAATCATGTACCTTGTTAAACATAGTACATAGGTTTGTTCTGTAATTAGTAAAAACAAGAACTATAAAATACAGAAAATCATGAAAAAGATCTTTAAAACACTCTTTTTGTTTAGTTTTTCAGCTATTTCGATAGCTGCTACAGCTCAACAAAATCCCAAAGACCTCATTTCGGGCAAAATCTACGGGGCAGGTAAACCTACTGAAGCAGCCTTAGTAAGCCTATTAAATGCTAAAGATTCATCTTTGGTAAAAACAGCGGTTTCAGATAAAAATGGAAACTTTGGATTTAACCCTTCCAAAAATGGGGCTTATTTATTGTCCGCTAACCTTGTAGGGTACACCAAAACCTATTCATCGGTATTTACATTCAACGGCTCACCGCTTACGCCTTATGACTTAAACCTCGCACCTTCAACCAAGCAATTGAATGAAGTTACTGTAACTTCTAAAAAACCATTAATTGAAGTGCAACCAGATAAGATGGTCGTAAATGTGGAAGCTTCGCCAACCAATGCCGGTGCAACCGCTTTGGAAGTACTAGAAAAATCACCCGGTATTTCTGTAGATAAAGATGGCAATATCAGTTTGAAAGGAAAAGAAGGCGTAATGGTATATATGGATGGTAGGCCTACTTATTTATCCGGACAAGATCTGGTTAATCTTCTACGCAATATGCAGAGCAATCAATTGGAGCAAATTGAAATCATGACCAATCCACCTGCTAAATATGATGCTGCCGGTAATGCAGGTATTATCAATATAAAAACAAAGAAAACAAAAATATTTGGTTTGAATGGTTCCGTAAGTGCCGGGGTTGGACAAGGTATATATAATCGTACGAACCAAAATGCAACTATCAACTATCGTAAAAATAAAGTGAATGTATTTGGAAACATAAGTCATAATCAAAATACTTCATTTCAAAATATCAGTATCGATAGAAGATTTATTGATAATAGCTCAAAACAAATAACATCGTTTTTTGAGCAAGTAAATAATTCTAAAAGAACAAATGATAACTATAGTGCTAAAGTTGGGTTGGATTTTTTTGCTTCTAAAAAAACAACACTTGGATTCGTAGCCAATGTTTTTAATAACGCTCATGATGATATTACACCTGGCGATATCAATATATTAAGTACTACACGTACAAAAATTAGTAATACGCAAGCTTTATCGAAAAGTAAAGAAAAATGGATGGGATATGGACTGAATGCTTACTTGCGTCATATTTTTGATTCAACAGGAAGAGAAATCAATATTGATATCGATAATCTTAAGTACGATCGTTCCAATAATATTGGTGTATATAATCAGTATTATACGCCAACAGGAATGCCGGCTTCTAAAGGTGATACACTTTTAGGAAGCTTACCACAAGTTATTGATATCTACAGTTTCAAGGCAGATTATAGTCACCCGTTAAAGAAAGGTGCTAAATTGGAACTGGGTGTAAAATCGAGCTTGGTAAATACTGATGCTAACGCAATATATGATTCTGTTACTTACGGTAAAACCGTACGTGATGTAAATAGAAGTAATCACTTTATATATAAAGAAAATATTAATGCCGCATATATTAATTTTTCAAAACCTTTAACTACGAAACTTAGTATGCAATTGGGTTTGCGGGCAGAGCATACCCATGCCAGAGGAAACCAGGTTACCACCAATATCCAGTTCAACAGAAATTATGTACAGCTTTTTCCAACTGCCTATTTTCAATATACATTGAATAAAAATAATAGTGTGGGTATCAATTATGGCAGGAGAATTCGCAGACCTGATTATGAAAGCTTAAATCCTTTTATTGAATTCTTAGATAGGTATACGTATGAGCAAGGTAATCCGTTACTTCGTCCGCAAATTTCTGATAATATCGAACTAACTCATACCTTCAAAGGATTCCTGAATACAACAATAAACTATTCTCAAACCAATGATATCATTCAACAGGTATTAATTCAGGATAATAGTAACAATACCACTTTTATTAAACAAGAGAATATCGCCTCTCAACGCCAGATTGGCTTATCAGTTAACGCGTATAATCAATATACCAAATGGTGGAGTGGAAATATTTATGTAAATGTATTCTATAATAAATTCAGTGGGCTTATTAATAACGCACCTGTAACACTCGATGCCACAACAGCTATGGCTAATATTAGTCAGCAATTTAAGTTTAAGAAAGGATGGAGTGGAGAAGTGAGTGGCTTTTATCGCACACCTGCTTTAGAGAGTATTTTTAATATCGGTGCATTCGGCGTAATGAATCTGGGCGTTAGTAAGCAAGTAATGAAAAATAAGGGCAGTGTTCGCTTAAATGTACGTGACATTTTATGGTCGCAAAAAATATCCGGATATACTAAGTACGATAATGTGGATGCTAACTTCCGTCAATATCAAGATAGTAGGGTTGTAAACCTAAGCTTTACATATCGTTTCAGCAAGGGTAAGGCTAGTACACAACAGCGTCAACGGAGCAGTGCCGATGATGAGAAGAGTAGGGTAGGTGGGGCTAACAATTAGTATTTCTCATGTTCAATATATATTCCGGCCCCGGTTTCAACCGGGGCTTATTTTTTTATTATTTTTGCTCTTAACTCGTAACTCGAATCTTTTAACCCGTAACCCGAATCTCATAACTCGAAACTTATATCCCATGCCCTCATTCGATATTGCTTCTTCCGTAGACCTTCAAGTACTTGATAATGCTATCAATACCGTAAAAAAAGAAATTGCCGGTAGATACGATTTCAGAGACTCCCATGTTTTGATTGAACTCAATAAAAAAGATTTTATAGTAAAATTGGAAGTAGATTCTGATATGCAAATGAAACAATTGATAGATGTATTGATCAGCAGATCTATGAAACAAGGTATTGCCGGTAATGCTTTCGACTTTAGCAAGGATGCATACCCAAGCGGTAAAATAGTACGAAAGGAAGTTCCTGTTAAAAACGGGTTGAAGCAAGACGATGCCAAGAAGATTGTAAAAATGATCAAAGACAGTGGGTTGAAAGTGCAGCCTGCTATTATGGATGATATTATACGGGTTACAGCCAAGAAAATCGATGATTTACAGGAAGTTATAGCAAAATGTAAGGCTACCGATTTTGGTGTTCCTTTACAGTTTGTAAATATGAAAAGCTAGTAAATAGTCGATTTTTTGGGTAAAATCCTTGTTTTTTTATATCTTTGCCGCCCATTAATAATCGTACGGCCAAATCCGTACCACCTAAAATCGTAAAAAATGAAACAAGGTAT
>JAIEQT010000215.1 GCA_019747455.1 Chitinophagaceae bacterium
ATAGGTATTGCCTTCAATTTGTGCCGACTTCCAACTTAGGTCTATCATCCATCTTTCAAAAGCAAGCCAACGAGCGGCTTCGGTCATGTCACTTATTTTTTCTTCCCATTGCCCTTGCAAGTCATTCAATTTATCTGCTTCCGTTTTTGTGAACAATGGCTGGTGCAATAAAAGATCATTCAACAATTTTTCATTGTATGGAATCGGTTTTCGGCTTCGCTCATCTTGCTCCTGCAAAAAATAAGCATCTACTTCTATTTCTTTTAAAAGATTGTATGCCGGCGACAATTGATACCGGGTAGATTTTCTATTGCCAATTGTTACCACCCATTCTTTCTCTACTAAAGCACTAAGCATTCTTTTTACGGTAGAATAACTCGCTTCTGCAGCAACCGCCTTGGCAATTTCCAATGAAGAGGCCGTTGAATTAATGTTCAGGTAAGCAAGAATAGATTGCTCTAACATGATCTTATATTAATATTAAGATCAAAATTATTAATTTTTTAGCTCATTATTGTCATATTTTGACCTTTATTTCATATATTCTTGATCTTAAAGTTCGTATAAGGCCAAATTATTAATTTGGCTTGTTATATGTACTAGCGATAAATACTGTGTTTATTTAAACCCTGTAATAGGCGTTAGCTTCATATTTCTGTATTCAACCGGACCATGATCGCCTTGTAAATAGATTGGACCCGGATTCCCTTCCTTACTATCTAAAGCCCCGCCCGTAATACCCGGAATAATCTGATCGTAGATAATCGTTTTACCGTTTGCAACCACTGTTACCCTTCTTCCAATTAATGTAATATCATAGCTCTGCCATTCGCCCGGTGATTTTGCTACCATTTCATTGGGTGTGAGAAAGCCATAAATACCGCCGAAATAGGTAGAAGATGGTTCAAGTCCTTTATTATCTTCTACCTGCACTTCATATCTCCCCCGCAAATACACACCACTATTACTTCCTGCCGGATATCTAAATTCCATATGCAGTTTAAAATCTTCGAATGCTTGTTCGGTTATTAAGTTAACACCCGATTTTGGACTCGTAAGTACTCCATTAATTACCTGCCATTGATTGGTTGCGGTTGAAGAAGCTTTCCAACCGGCTAATGTGTTTCCCTGAATCAGGTTGATCGTTTTACCCCAAACAGGAGTACCCTCTCTTTTCAACAACGGTGCGCGCTCTCCGGTGAAAGAAAAATTAGCTCCGTAACTAGCTTTAATAACGCCCGTTAATTTATCGTTCTCTACTGTTGCTTCAAATTCCATATACTTCTCCACTCTTTCCCATTGTGGCGGTATGCTAAAACTAACTTTGCCATCTTTAAAAAAAACCTGTGCTATAGGTCTGGCACTTCCGCCCTCGGCCACAAAATATCCAACCAATGTTTTCACTCCGGAGCGTTTTACCTCTAGCCACGATGGTCTAACTTTATCACCCATCACTACGTTCAAATCCCATCTGCCAATAATAGCTTTATCGTCGGTTTGTGCAAATGCAGGAATATGCATCATACCTAGAAAAACTAGCGCAACTATCCTTATTATTTTCATACAATCGTTTTAGGGAAGATACGAAACTTTACTAATCAATGTAGTACAATCGTACCCTCCATATCTTCCAATGCCAACCCCTTCGTTTCGGGCATCATTTTCCAAACATAGAATAACTGTAATACCATCATCAATGCAAAAAATCCAAAGATATAGGTACCCGATACCGTAGCAGCAAAATAAGGAAATACTTGCGCTACCAAGGCTGCAAATACCCAGTGAGTGAGACAGCCAAAGCTGGTGCCGGCGGCCCGTACCGCATTCGGAAATAGTTCTGAAAGAAATACCCATATCACAGCGCCTTGTCCTACCGCATGCGCCGCTATAAACATAAATACATAATACACAATGGCACTATGATCATCGCCATTAAAAGAAATAGCGATCATGGAGAGAGAAATGATATACCCTATAGAGCCAATAAACATCAACGTTCTCCGACCGAAGCGATCTATCAAATACCAGCCTGTAATTGTAAATAATAAATTCACCACGCCAATACCAACGGTAGATAATAAAGCACCGCTTCTTCCAATACCTGCCATTTCAAAAACTTTTGGCGCAAAATAGATGATGGCATTGATACCGGAAAGTTGATTGAAAGTAGCTATCAGAAAAGCTAATAATAAGGGCTTATAAAATTTAGGATTGAATAAAGATTCTTTTACTGCGCCAACTGAATTTTTGATATCGGCTATCATGGCATCTGTGGCTTCCCCTGTAATACGCATTACTTTTTTGGCGGCTTCATCATCTTTTTTATACAATACCAGCCAACGAGGTGTTTCCGGCACGAGTAGCATACAAATCGAAAACAGGGCAGAAGGAATAGCCACTACCCCCAGCATCCAACGCCAATCATTCGCACCGCCTACACCGGCTAACAAATAATTAGATCCGTATGCTACTAATATTCCTGTTACTACATTAAGCTGGAAAGAGATCACCATACGTCCGCGATATTTTGCCGGTGCGATCTCAGAAATATATACCGGTGCCACCACGGATGAGGCGCCAATAGAAAGTCCGCTAATAAAACGGAACACCATAAAAGTATATACATCTTGTGCCAATGCTGCCCCAACAGATGTTAGCAGAAATAAAATACCGATCCATATCAAGGTTTTCTTTCTTCCTATTTTATTTGCCGGAATGGTACCCAGTGCAGCGCCAAAGGCAGTACCATATAATGCCATGGCAATAGCGGTGCCATGCATCCAATCACTTAAGCTCCATAATTTTTGAATAGCAGATTCGGCACCTGAGATAACGGCCACATCGAGCCCAAAGAGCATTCCACCGAGGCCCACGGTAATACTCCAGAGAATAAGTTTAGCATTCATTACAAGCAATTATGCTAACAAGATACGGAAGAGCGGAAAAGAAAACAACCTATAGCTTACTATTTCCCCCCAAAGAATGTGTACGCCATAGATTGTTTTACCCTGTAAACTTATGTTTGAGCAGCCTTGTAAAAATCAGGAAAAACCCTGAAAAATTAACGGGGTTTTCCCTGATTTAAAGTTGATGATATATACATGCTGTTGTAGAGGAAAGCAATAATTAGTTAAGCAAAGGAAGGTTTTAGTATAAGAGAACTTACAATTGTTATCAGGCAAAACCTCACTATTCGTTCACGCTCTACTCCCCCAACACATATAAACCCATTTTAATAGCATAGATGGCCATACCTACCGAGGTTTTTACTTCCATTCTTTTAAAAATACGAGCCTTATTATTTTCTACCGTTCTTCTACTCATAAATAACTGCTCCGCAATTTCTTCGGTAGTTTTTTCTTCGCATATCAAATGAATGATCTGTCTTTCTCTATCGCTGAAGGTTTTATTTTTTTCGTTTCGGTGTGGGTTAAACTGGCTTCGGCCCAGTAACCGAATCATTTTAGTATTAGTGGTAGTACAATAGTAGGGATAACCCCTACTCACCTGTTCCAAAGCAGTAAATAGTTCTGTTTTCGGCATGTTCTTGGTAATATATCCGATAGCACCGGCTTCCAACGCTTCAATGATAGAAATATCATTTTCATAATTGGTGAGGATAACGCACTTAACGGACTCATCATTCTTTGTGATTTTAGCTACTGCTTTCGACCCGTCTAATAAGGGCATTCGCAAATCGGTTAATACAATATGTGGTTTTAGTTCATTCGCTTTTCTTACAAGCTCTTCTCCATTAAAAGCCTCTCCTACTACTGCATATATTTGATTACTCTTAAAAAAACCTTTTATACCATCTACATACAATTCATGATCGTCGGCAATTAAAATTCGTATCCTATTATCCATATACATAATTTAAACTAATGACTCCAACGGTATTTTAATGGTATATCTTGTTCCAAACGACCTACTACTCTCAACATCTACAGAAGCGCGTAATATTTTAGCCCTTGAATAAATATGAGACACTCCGGTTCCTTTTGCTTGTATGGCATTACTATTGAATCCAATTCCATCGTCTGTCAATATAACAATCAAAAATTTTTGCTCTTCTTTAATAAAACATGCCATTTGTTTACATTGAGCATGGGTTAAAGAATTAATAAGTACTTCTTTTATGATTCTATAAATATGTATAGATTTAATAGGGTTAAATAAAGTATCATCCATTTCAATAGCACATTTTGTTGTGATATTATTGCTATATGTCATTTCATCTATCAATGCCTTAAGTGTTATGCTTAGTCCCTGTGTATCGAGTGTGGTAGGCACAAAGTCATATGCTATTTCTTTAATCTTTGATCGCATACTGGTTACTTGATCACGTATCTTTTTTTGTATGGCTTCGTCACTACTTACCTGTTGTTGAACCAATATGCCTATAGAAGCAAGCCCCGAACCAATTTCATCGTGTAAATCAATATGTATTCTTTTTCTTTCTGCATCAATTAACTCAATTTCTCTTGCCAACTGTGCTTCATACTCTTGCAGGCGCAACCTATATTGGAAAAATAGCCCTAAAGAAAACAGCGCAAGTATAACTGCCAAAAATACCAGCCCTGCGATTAGTATGGTATAGTGGCTTGTTGTTTCGGGATGCATAGAACTACAATAAAAATTGAGAGATTAACCAATATATTTAGAAAACACAAAATCATCCAAAGATGTATAAAATAGAGTTTTGCTTGAACAATTGAAAAAGCATTAACTACATGAATAAACCCTTTAAAAGTAAAATATACCAATAAAGAAAAACAGAGTAGCAAATCGGTTTTTTTAAACCTATCTGCCACTCTGTATAGTGTTAGTTCAGAAAGTTTTTCAACGCTATACCAAATAATTACCAAGGAACTGAATAGCCTAAATAAAGAATTACTTGTAGATAAAGGATGAAGTATTACATTATCGGTTATCCAAACCAATAAACCCAGAAGCAATATAATTGAACCGAATAGTTTTGCTGTCTTTTTTAGCTGATTAAATAACCAGTAATACAATAAGAACTCAATGAGCGTATACACATTCGC
>JAIEQT010000300.1 GCA_019747455.1 Chitinophagaceae bacterium
ACGTGGCTTTCAATGGAAAGCCGAAGCCAATGCGCCTAAAGTACTCATTACTCATGGCTTTAGCAGTTATGCCTATAAATTTGAAAAATATATAACAGCCCTACATAAAAAAGGATTTGAAGTACTTGCTTTTGATGCACCCGGGCATGGCAACAGCGATGGAGAAAGAATTAATGTGTTAATGTATCGCGACTGCATATTACAAATAGAAAAAAAATGGGGGGCTTTGTATGCCATCATTGGTCATTCCCTGGGGGGCTTTGCTGCTAGTTTGGCGATAGAAAAACTATCAAACCAACATGATAGAAAACTCATTTTGATTGCCCCTGCTACAGAAACCAAAACAGCTATCTTACAATTTACAGATATGATGAAATTAAGCGAATCGGTACAATTAGCACTTATCGAAACGATTGAAAAATTAGCTAATGAGCCGCTAACTTATTTTTCTACGGTAAGGGCTGTTAAGGCAACAGAAACACCTACGCTTTGGGTACATGATACTGATGATAAAATTTGTCCTTACCAAGATACTGAACCCATACGCCTTCATAAGCCAAGGCATCTACGGTTCATTACAACCGAGGGGTTAGGACATAATAAAATATACAGAGACCCCAAGATCGTAAAAACAATTATTGATTTTACAATCGAGGGGTCTGCCGTTACTACTCATCTTCCTCGCTAAAATCTTGCATTAATATTTACACTTACACCTGTTCTTGGCTGGGGTGCAACAATTACAGGCATATCTGCATAATAGCGTTGGTTTACCCAAACGGCTTCATCATCGTAACACCAAACTTTTTGTCGGCGTTTATTAGATAATATAAATCTTTCAGGCAATACATTGGCTTGAATCCAAACTCCATTCTGCGGATACCAATATCTACGTTCCCCCGGGTTATAATACACATTTAAGGATGGATAAAACTCGTAATACACACGTGAACGTATTCTTCGTTCATAACGATCATCATCACCATCGCGATCATGTTTTCCTCGCTTTCCCCAAGCTTTGGCATGCGGAGGTTGGGCATTTAAAAGCACCGGAATCATTATGGCTATTATAGGAATAGCACCAATTACATACTTCTTTTTCATGGCTATTAAATTTGATTCTACGATATAAAAACCAAGATCATGCCAAAGTAGCATTGAGGTTGTTAAAACAGCGATTTTTTGGATTTTCGCGCTTTAGCCTAATATTGCATGAAATTGGCACCCCGGAAACTATCGTACATGGCAAAAAACTTATTGATTGTTGAGTCGCCCGCTAAGGCAAAAACTATTGAAAAAATTCTTGGAAAAGAGTTTGAAGTGAAGAGTTGTTATGGACATATTCGCGACTTGGAAAAAGACGATATGGGGATTGATGTTAACAATCATTATCAACCTCGTTATAAGGTTCCGGAGGAGAAGGAAAGAGTGGTGAAAGAACTCAAATCACTGGCAAAAAAAGCAGATGAAGTATGGCTGGCATCGGATGAGGATCGGGAGGGCGAGAGTATAAGTTGGCATTTAGCGGAGGTTCTTGGTCTCGACCCGAAAGAAACCAAAAGGATTGTATTCCATGAAATCACCGCCCCTGCTATCAAAAAAGCAGTTGATAATCCCCGACGCATCAATATGGATCTGGTAAATGCCCAGCAAGCGCGTAGGGTATTAGACAGGTTGGTAGGTTTTGAATTGAGCCCGGTTTTATGGCGTAAGATAGGTATGCAACGAAGCCTTAGTGCGGGTCGGGTGCAAAGTGTTGCTGTAAGATTAATTGTAGAACGCGAAAGAGAAATAAATCAATTTATTCCCGAAAGCAGTTTTAAAATTGAAGCTCGCTTTAGTGCTCCTGATATCACAGGGAAACAAGTTATTTTTAAAGCCGATGGCCCATCCAAACTAGCTACTACTAAAGAAGCCGAGGCTTTTTTGCGTAGTTGTAGCGGTGCTTCCTACACCATTGAAGAAGTTCAGGTAAAACCTTCAAAACGAACCCCGGCTGCCCCCTTCACCACTTCTACCCTACAGCAGGAAGCTTCTCGTAAGATGGGTTATGGGGTAAGCAAAACCATGCTACTAGCCCAAAAGCTATATGAAAGTGGTAAAATCACTTACATGAGAACAGATAGTATTAGCCTGAGCGAAACTGCTTTAGCTGATATTAGCCATGAGATCAATAGTAGTTATGGCAATGAATATCATCAGCCACGTAAGTTTAAAAATAAAAATGAAAGTGCACAAGAAGCGCACGAGGCTATCCGACCTACCTATATGAGTAATCATACAGTAGATGACCCGGAAACAAAAAAACTATATGAGCTTATTTGGAAAAGAACTATCGCATCTCAAATGAGCGATGCCATTTTTGAAAAAACAACAGCAAAAATTAGTATCAGCACAAATACAGATATACTCAATGCCAATGGAGAAGTAATGCAATTTGATGGTTTTTTAAAAGTATATATGGAAGGCAGAGACGAAGAAGAGGAAGAAAATAATGAAGGTATTCTACCTCCTTTGAAAAAAGGAGATAAACCTACATTCGAGGCTATGACTGCTTCTGAAAAGTTTAGCAGACCGGCAGCAAGATATACAGAGGCCTCATTGGTAAAGAAATTAGAAGAATTAGGTATTGGTCGCCCATCCACCTATGCACCAACTATTTCTACTATTATAAAAAGAAATTATGTTGAGAAAAGGGATAAAGAAGGCATCAAAAGAGAGGCTGTAATTTTTCAACTCAATAAAAAAAATGAGATAGAAAAAGAGATCATCCAGGAGAATACAGGCGCCGAAAAAGGAAAACTTTTCCCTACTGATTTGGGAATGGTGGTAACCGATTTTCTAAAGCAACATTTCGAAAAAGTAATGGATTTCGGTTTTACAGCCCGTATAGAGCAAGAGTTTGATGAAATTGCGGAAGGTAAAATGAAATGGAGTAATATGATTGATGGTTTCTATAAACCATTTCATGATACCATTGAGCATACACTGGAAAATGCAGAACGTGCTAAAGGGGAGAGAGAATTAGGTATAGATGAGGCCACAGGCAAAAAGGTTATTGCCCGTATGGGTAGATATGGCCCTATGGTACAGATTGGAGATAGTAATGATGAGCACGATAAACCTCGCTTTGCTAAGCTAAAACCATCTCAAAGTATAGAAACCATCAGCTTCGATGAAGCCATGCAATTGTTTTCTTTACCCAGAACTATTGGAGAATATGAGGGCCAGGAATTATCTGTAAATGTGGGTCGATTTGGACCTTACATCAAATTAGGAGAGCAATTTATTTCTATACCCCGTGGAGAAGATCTACATGAAATGGAATTAGAAAGAGCCATCGAACTCATCAAAGAAAAACAGGAAGCCGATGCACCTGTTGCTTATTATAATGATTTACCAGTAACAAAAGGTAAAGGCAGATTTGGTCCTTTTATCAAATGGAATGACCTATTTATCAATATACCCCGAGCTTATAATTTTGATGCCCTTACACAGCAAGATGTTAATGAGTTAATTGAAAAGAAATTAGATAAGGAAGCAAATCGATTTATTAAACAATGGCCAGCTGAAAAAATTGCCATTGAAAACGGAAGATGGGGTCCTTTTATTCGTTTTCAGAAAAAAATGCTTAAGATAGATAAACAAGCAACCGGAGAGAAACATTCGGCTGAAACGCTTGCAAATATTGAACTTGAAGAGGTTAAGAAAATGATTGAAACACAAGTTCCTGGGGCATTCACCAAGAAGGTAGTAACGAAAAAAGCACCTGCGAAAAAAGCTGCAAAGAAGAAAAAATAGTTACTGAGTTATTAGGTTATTAAGTTATTTTCCTGATAACTTAATAACTATCTTACCCCCTTCCCATATCTCTCAGAAATCTTACATGGGCAACCACTGCTTTACGCATGGTTGGGTATTCAATATACTGCAATTGGTATTCCATACATATAGCCCGTACAATTTCACTGATGGCAGGGTAATGAACATGCGATATTTTAGGAAACAGATGGTGTTCGATTTGAAAATTCAATCCCCCAACTAACCAGCTAACTAATTTATTTTTAGTGGCGAAATTGGCGGTGGTTTTAATTTGGTGTGCTGCAAACTCATCCGGTAATTTATTGGTATCAACATCAGCCAAAGGAAACTCGGTATGTTCTACGGTATGTGCTAACTGAAAAACGATACTTAATACAAAACCAGCCACTACACAAGTAATAATAAAACCTACCAACCAAGCTAACCAGCCCAAAGCATAGATAGGTATTACTATGAAAACGGCGGCATGGTATACTTTAACACTCCAAAATTCAATATGATCGGCCATCTTCATTTTCTTCAAAGGAACATTCCCGATTTTCTGGGTAAAGTATTTTTTATAGTCGGCAAAGAATATCCAGAAAATATAAAGTAGCATGTATAGTATCCAAAAATACAAGTGTTGAAATTTATGCGCTTTATACTTTTTTTGTGTTGGTGCCATACGCATCAGTATGCCAATTTCGATATCATCATCTACCCCATCTACATTTGTAAAACTGTGGTGAATCATATTATGTTTCATATTCCACATAAAGTGATTAGCCCCTAACAAACTGATTGAAGAAGCTGCGAAACGATTTACCCATTTGTTCGTACTAAAGCTACCATGACTTCCATCATGCATAACATTAAAGCCTATTGCAGCAATTAATCCACCTAAAATGATACATTCAAAAACAGCTATGTACCAAATAGGTGTAAAGATGATTAAATGCAAATACACCAGTATAAAAGCAACAACCATGGTGATAGCTTTTGTAAATAACTTAGGGGTACCGGTTGCCTGAATTCCTCTTTCATCAAAATAGGCTTGTACTCTTTTCTTTAATTCGAGATGCAAGGATTGCTTTACTACCGGAAATTTGGGGATAGAAATATTAGTCATACTTGTAAATAGGATTGCAATATAATATTAATCAAAGAATCAACTTGTTAAAAATCAAGCAATTTTCAGTGGTAACGAAAAGTTTTGAAAAATATTATTATAATAAGTAGTCATATATACACAAAG
>JAIEQT010000598.1 GCA_019747455.1 Chitinophagaceae bacterium
GGCTGCTCATCCCGCGCATAACCAACTCCCCGAAAAAATAGACTATTTTAACGAATTACTTTCCCCTTTCACTGAAACAAATGCTTTTGTATTGGCAACGAGCCATTTATCTGCATTAGGTTTGAAGAATTTTGATGCCCTCATTTTTAATCGCTGCGAAGCAGGTATTCACAGCGGTAAATTAGTATATGCCTTAACAAAAAAATTAATAGCCAAAGGGGTAACCATAATATTTGGGAACGGCATTGAATCATACCAAGCCACACATCAGGGAGTTGAGATCCTTTTGCATAATAAAGCTGCTATTAAAACCGATAAACTATTACTGGCTACTAATGCTTTTACAAATGCATTAACAGGAAAGCATTTAATAACACCCGGTCGCGGACAAATTCTCCTATCCTCCCCGATTCCCGATGTAAAAACCATAGGCACTTTTCATTATGATGAGGGTTTTTATTATTGGCGCAATATTGGCAATCGTATATTAATGGGCGGTGGACGAAATGCCGATTTTGAAGCAGAAGAAACTACCGATCTCAATGGTTCCGATACCATCCGTAATATTTTATCCCAATTTCTCCAACATCATTTTAACTATCCTATTACTATTGAACAAAGTTGGAGCGGCATTATGGGCTTTACCAAAAATAAAAAACCAATATTCCAACAAATAGAAAATAATGTATATGCTGCCACTGCCTGTAATGGTATGGGGGTTGCGCTAAGTCCGGTTTGGGCAGAACATGTGGCAAAGCATATTCTTTAAACATTCTTTTACAAGTTCTTGCTTACTTTTATACCATGAAAATATTCAGCGCCTTTGCGTTCATCCTACTATTGGCATCTTGCAAAAACAATACGGAAGAAGAAATAACTACACCCGCAGCAATTGCCTCCCCACAAGTACTCAATTATTCGATCGTTAATATATTCCCTCACGATACTGCTTCTTATACGCAGGGACTCATTTGGGAGAATAATACGTTATATGAAGGAACCGGTTTATATAAAGAAAGTAAACTTCGTACAAATGATTTAAAAACCGGTAAAGCCAATAAATCTATCCATCTTGGAGATAATATTTTTGGAGAAGGAATTACAATACTCAATAATAAAATTTATCAGTTAACCTGGGAAAACCATATTGTATATGTATATGATGCCAAAACCTTTAAAAAAGAAAAAGAATTTAACTGGCCATACGAAGGTTGGGGCATAACCCATAATGGCAAACAATTAATAGTTTCTACCGGTGGGAGCAATTTGTATTTAATCAATCCGAAAACTTTTAAGGTAGAAAAAACAGTAGGCGTTAGCGATAATAATGGCTATGTAGAGAATATCAATGAATTAGAATTTGTAAATGGTTTTGTGTATGCTAATAGGTATCAAACAAACTATATTCTTAAAATAGACCCTTCCTCAGGAACTGTTGTTTCGCGTGCCGATTTAACAGGTATACTAGAAAAAAATAATTTCCCGCCAACAGATGATTACGATAGGGTGCTAAATGGCATAGCCTATAATGCAGTTACACAGTGCTTCTATATCACCGGGAAAAAATGGCCTGCCCTATTCGAAGTAAAATTTAATTAGATTTTTTTAAAGATATAAATCAGGGAACTACAAGCTCGTGTATTGAATAAGGCATTTATGTTAGATCGAAAACCATTCCATAGCGCCGCTATCATACTAGGCCTGCCATTTTTATATTGCTCGCTTAGCATACTCACATAAACTGCATCAAACCACATAGGTTTAACCATTTCTATTTGAAACCCAAATTCTTTGCCTAATTTCTCAATGGATGCAGGAGAGAAATGGTATAAATGTCGGGGTACATCATACGCTGCCCAATATTCACCATAATAACCCGCATCAAAACTGGTATAATTAGGTACCGCTATTACGAGCCGTCCGTTTTTAGGTAAGATTCTTGTAAAAACTTCCCAATACCCTTTCAAATCATGCACATGCTCTAATACATGCCACATGGTAATAGCATCTACTGATTCTTTATCTAAAGCATATAATTCTCCCGGAAGCGCTAATGATAACCCATAATTTTTCAAAGCCTGCGCACGAGCAGTTGCATCTGGCTCTAAGCCTTTTACTTCCCATCCCACATTTTGCATAGCCTGCACAAAAGCCCCTGTACCCGCTCCAATATCCAACAATCTACCCTTTTTTAAACCCGTTATGCGGCTGATCAATTTTTGTTTTTGGCGTAATGTCAATTTACGTACCCAATGATATATGGTATTCACCAAACCCTGCCTCGTATCACTATGCGAGATGTAAGCATCAGACTGATAATATTTGCCAATTTCTTCAATACCTGGAATATGCTGCGTAAACCGAAGTGTACAATCAGAACATTCACAAATCTCATAAACCTCTTCACTAACCGTGTAATCGATAGCTTTATATACAGAAGAAAAACTTTTGCTGGCACAAGCCGGACAAGCCTCATTGTATATCATCTTGATAAAACTAAACGTAATAGAATAAAACGGCACCTACGCCAATGAGCAAAAGAATCACCGCATATATCCACCAATTATCAGAACTTGCATCGCTAGCATCTTGTCCTAATAGCTCTCTGATATCTTCTTCCTCCTGTTCTGTAAGTTCTCTGTCATTATCTTCCGGAATATGTTTTTTATCTGCTTTTGGGGACTGAATGGCAGTGCCGGAATGAACCTGTGGAATAATATCCTGGGTGAGTTTGTACGGACTAAATATAATCAACCCACTTTCCTCTTTTCTCAAATTACCAATACCTTCTATCTTACCCCCTTGCGGTGCAGTAATAGTAGACTTCAGTTGATATACATAATCGTGAAAACGACGAATAGCTACCACTTCGTCTACGGCCATTTCTTCAGCTAAAAAATCAAAGAAAACCTTATCTGCCGGTGCCGTTTGCTCTTGTTTAAATTGAACAACCGGGGTAGGTCCAAATAATAACCCGGTAGACGCATCTAGCTTTGAAGGGGTATATTGAATAGAGAAATTACCCACATCAGGAATGCCCAGTTTTTTATTGAGTACCAGGTATTTATGAAGGTATTGATGCATTCAGTTAGTGCTGTTTATTTAAACGAATATACAACTCCTGCGATTACATTGAATCCAAAAACAGGATATTGGTTCCAACGCTGGTATTTATTATTCAAAAGATTGTTTAGCTGTAGCCAAATATTAATGCTTTTGGTGGCTGCAAATTCACCCCCCAAATTAAAGTCGAAGGCAGCAGGCAACCTATCCGATTTCAGGGCTGCATTCCGATAAAGACTTCCACTTCTAAAAAACAGATCCGCCTTTATTTGTAAATCTTTTAAGGGCTTCCATTGGGCACCACCGGTAATATCAAAAGGTACCAACCCCCATGCATATAGGTTCTGGGAAACCTCATTAAATTGTATGATGTTGGTAGAACCAATAAAAGAGAGTTTTTCCTGTACCGTATAATTAACCTCTCCATGAACTTTAAAAGCTTTTATCTCAGGCTCAAATATGATATCAAAAAACTTGCTATCACTCATATTATTGGTAAACAAAGCCTGATTGAACTGTCTCAAATAACTTACTCGCGCACCGTAAGAAATATGATTCCCAACGTTGCCCTTAATGCCAAGGTATTGCTCATTGATTCTGGTGTTAAGCAAATTGGTAGGCTGACTAATCCAGGGGTTAATACCCACCAATGAACGAAAACTGTTCTTGTTATAATAACCTACCCATCCTAATTCAAAAGAAAAGGGATTATACGGCATTTGTAAAACGGCAGAAATATCGGGTAACATGTTATAAGCATTATTATCCCAACTCGGAATGATGCCTGCATTGATTTTTACATTGGGGGTAGAAAAAACGATCGCAGGATTTACCTGGTAAAGATTATTCGTAATCCTGTTCAAAGGTGTTACGGTTGACCCAAAATCTCCTGTTATGCCTAGTGAAAAAGAAAGAATCTTAGTAAATGATTTCTCAACGGGCACTTGCAGTATGATATTGTTGTCTTGTGCACCTACATTATCCGTAAAACGATAATAGTTAATTTTAGGGTGATAACTTAATGACTCCTCATTCGGCATTTTATTCCGTAAACCCAACTCTAGTCCCAGCGTATTATACGTTTGCTTCAATTGGTCTTTCGTTAACCCGCTTAATACACCACCCGGTACGCCATAACGAAACTGTGTGATGCTATTAAAGAATGCTTGTGTAGTCCATTCCAGATTGGCATCGGTATTAATAATGGATTTTACATCAATACCAAATTTGCTATACTGTTGCGCGAAAACATCACTCTTGGCAGTAATATAATCAACACCCAAATTGGTAATTGATTTCTTCCCATCGCCAAAAGAAAAACGACCATCTGCCAATACCGTACTATAATTTCCAAAACCTATTTTAACCCGATGATTATTTTGCCATATTATCCCGGAATCAACGGGCAAAGCCAAGGGTTTAATAGGTAAGGGTTGATAAGAAAAAAATAAGTTTGAAGAAGGAACTTTATACTCCAACGGAATTTTAGAGGAATCCGTTACCGGCGTAGCGGCTGTAAAATTAATTTTAGCAGCATATTGCAAGGATGGCTTGAATGCAGATGTTATGATTACGGTTCTGCTCCCGGTTGTATCAGACAATCCTTCGCGTGTTACGATAGCCATCTCCGCATCAGCATTATTAGTGCTCAATTTTATTTTTGAGGTAGCTGTTTTTTTAGCATTGGGTTTCTTAGCCGACGCTGTCTTTTTTGTGGTATTTGTTTTACGGGCTTTTGTTACCGTCTTTTTCTTTCTTTTTTGAGCCATTGCCGAGTCAAAAACAAAAGTGCTAAGCAACAAAATCAACAATAAGGATATGATTTTTTTCATGACTTAGTTTTTTGGCGCTTCAACCTTTGCATTTTTATTTTTTTCTACAATAACTGCCGCTAATTTATCAGAGGCCTCTTTTTTCAATAAAGGATCGCTTGCATTTTCTGCCACACTTTTCAAAGTGGCTTCTGCATTAAAATAATCTTTTTGTTCAGTATAAATATC
>JAIEQT010000563.1 GCA_019747455.1 Chitinophagaceae bacterium
TTCATGATATGAATCAATATCTTGATCTTTTAAAAGTAGATGGAAAAATGTTGGTTGTAGGAATTCCTCCAGACGATAACAGGTTTAATGCTGCTTCAATCATTTCAAAAAGAAGAAGCATTGTTGGTTCCATGATTGGTGGTATAAAAGAAACACAGGAAATGCTGGATTACTGCGCGGCCAATAATATATACTCCGATGTGGAAGTTATTCCCATGGAATATATCAATACGGCTTATGACAGAATAGTTAAGTCTGATGTTAAATATCGTTTTGTGATCGACATGAAAACATTAAAAGTTTGATTCACATGATAAAAAGTATCGTTATATGTTTTTTGATCAGTATGGTATCCCACAGTTTCGCACAAAAAACGAATGAACAGTGGGAATATTTATTTAATGGAAAGGATCTAAAAGGATGGAGAAAGCTAAATGGTACTGCTAATTATACGGTGAAAAACGGCGAGATAGTGGGGACTACTGTTCTACATAGTCCAAATACCTTTTTGGCTACAGAGAAAGTATATGGTGATTTTATTTTTGAAGTTGATTTTAGAGTGGATGATAATATGAATTCAGGTATTCAATTCAGAAGTGAAATTAAAGATGCGAATGACCTATGTGAAGTAACAGATAAAACAACGCCTGAAAGAGTACACGGGTATCAAATGGAAATTGATCCTTCTGCACGGGCCTGGAGTGGGGGTATATATGATGAAGCAAGAAAAGGCTGGTTGTATCCAATGGAATATAATCCGGCTGCCAAAACTGCTTTTAAGCAAAATCAATGGAATCACTATCGAATTGAATGTACTGGTAATAGTATCCGTACATGGGTAAATGGAGTGGCTTGTGCTCATTTAATTGATGATCAAACCGCTAAAGGATTTATTGCTTTACAAGTACACCAAATTCAAAACAGCCAAGAGGTAGGCCGAGAAATACGTTGGAAAAATATACGTATACAAACAAAAAATTTAAAACCTTCACCCGATGAGCAAATTTTTGTTGTCAATACTATACCTAATACAATTTCTCCGGAGGAAAAAAGAAATGGTGTAAAACTGCTTTGGGATGGGCTAACAACCAAGGGCTGGAGAGGCGCCTATAAACAAACTTTCCCAGGAAATATTTGGTATATAAAAGACGGTACATTGAATGTGAAGGCGAGTAACGGTGCAGAGTCGGCAAATGGCGGCGATATTGTAACTATCGAAGAATTTCATGCATTTGATTTGCAATTTGAGTTTCAATTATCAGACACAGCTAATAGTGGCGTGAAATATTTTGTTACGGAAAAAGAAAACAATACAGGTTCGGCAATCGGATTAGAATACCAGATATTGGATGACGATAAGCACCCCGATGGAAAGTTAGGATCCATTGGAAATAGAACCATGGCTTCTTTATATGACCTCATTCCTTCAAAGAAGATTTACGGAAGTAATAACGATCGGAGAGATAAATTGCCTATTGGAGCCTGGAATCGGGGAAGAATTGTGGTTTATCCGGATGGGCGAATTGAACATTGGATCAACGGATGGAAAGTGGTAGAATACCAACGTGGAACACAATACTTTTTTGCATTGGTAGCAAGAAGTAAATATGTTATTTGGCCAAATTTTGGAATGGCTGAAAAAGGGCATATTCTGTTGCAAGAACATGGAACACATGTAGCATTTAGAAGTATAAAGATCAAAGAATTATAAATTTTATGAAAAATTCCAGGAGAAACTTCTTAAAAAAGACAGTTACATCAACTGCCGGTATTTATGTAGCATCGCTGGGTTTTAGTGCAAAAAGTTATGCTAATATCATAGGTGCTAATGATCGCGTACGATTAGGTGTAATTGGTTTTTCGGATCGTTTTAGGAATTCGCATTTCCCCTCATTTTTACATCATCATAAAGAATTGAATTTTGATATTGTAGCCGTCTCTGATATTTGGAAGCGAAGAAGAGAAGAGGGAGAGACGTTTTTAAAAAATAGATTAGGACATGATATTACGGCATGTAGAAATAATGAGGCTTTATATGCCTTGAAAGATATTGATGGCGTTTTTATTAGTACTGCGGATTTTCAACACGCTTTGCATGCTATCGAGGCAGTCAACGCTAAGTGCGATGTTTATTGTGAGAAACCATTCGCGGAAACCATGGAAGATAATCGGGCTGCTTTGAAAATTATTAAAGCTTCCGATAGAATTGTTCAGATCGGTTCTCAAAGAAGAAGTGGACCTAATTATAAAGCTGCTGCCGATTTTATTCAAGAAGGGAAGTTTGGCGAAATTACTATGGTAGAGTTAACCTGGAATGTGAACCAACCGGGCCGTTGGCGAAGACCGGAGTTGGTGGCAACCTGTAAAGAGGAAGATGTTGATTGGAAAAGATTTTTACTCAATAGACCCTTTGAAAAATTTGATCCTAGAAAATATTTGGAATATCGTTTGTTTTGGCCTTATTCTTCGGGAATGCCCGGCCAATGGATGAGTCATCAAATTGATACGGTGCATTGGTTTAGTAAATTGGATCATCCAAGATCGGTAACGGCCAATGGAGGTGTTTATTGGTGGAAAGATGGAAGAAAAAATTGGGACACTACAACAGCTGTATTTGATTATGGTCCGGCGAATGACCTTAGCTCGGGATTCCAGGTTGTATTCATGTCGAGAATGCATAACGGTGATGATAACCCGGGTGAAATTTATTATTCGAATGGAGGCGAACTAAATTTAATTACCAATAAGGTTTCTCCAAAAGGTGGCTTAACAGAAAATATGGCTGCTGCCATGAAAATGAAAGCGAATCTCTTACCGGAATTAAATTTATTAGACAGAACCATTACCGTGGAATCTGGGGCGAATACAGGAGAAGATATACTTACTTCTTTGCATGTGCGCAATTGGATGGAATGTATACGTTCCAGAAAACAACCGAATGCTCCGGTGGAAGCAGGGTATAATCATTCTATAGCTACCATTATGACGAATGCTGCGGTAAGAACCGGTGCCAAAGCAACTTTTGATTCAGCAACACAAGAAGTGATGGTAAATGGTAAGCCGTTCAAGTATTAGTAAAATCATTAAATCAACATCATGGCGCTATATAAAATGGTACAAACCATGCGTTGGTTTGGACCAAAAGATCCGGTTAGTTTACGTGATATAGCGCAGGCTGGATGTACCGGAGTAGTTACTGCTTTGCATCATATTCCTAATGGAGATATTTGGACGATCAAAGCCATTCAGGAACGAAAGAATTTGGTTGAATCTGTAGGGTTAACCTGGGATGTGGTTGAAAGTGTTCCCGTGCATGAGTCGATTAAAACCCAATCTTCAGGATTTCAACAGTATGTGCAGCATTATCAAGAAACTATCAAAAACTTAAGTGCTTGTGGCATACATACGATCACGTATAACTTCATGCCGGTAATGGATTGGACAAGAACCAATTTGGCCTACCCTATGAAAGATGGCTCATTGGCATTGTTCTATGAAAGAGCGGCTGTTATTGCATTCGATCTCTTTATATTAAAAAGGAAGAACGCGATACCGGATTATAGTAAAGCAGAAATTGAAAGGGCCACTGCAAGATTTAATTCCATGCATGAAGATGAAAAATTATTACTCAAACAAAATATGATCAAGGGCTTGCCAGGCAGTGAAGAAAGTTTTACGATAGAGCAGTTTCAGGCTGCACTAGATACCTATGAGGGGATAGATGCGACGAAACTTCGTAAACATTTGATTTATTTTCTAGAACAAATAATTCCTGTTGCCGATGCCTGTAATGTTAAGATGGCTATTCATCCCGATGATCCTCCTTATCCTTTATTAGGATTGCCCAGGGTGGTTAGTACCGCTTCAGACATGCAAGCATTGGTTGCGGCTGTTCCTTCTGTAAACAATGGGTTATGTTTTTGTACGGGATCTTTTGGTGTAAGAGAAGATAATGATTTACCTGCGATGGTGAATCAATTTGCAGCACGAATTCATTTTCTACATTTAAGAAGTACGAAGCGCAATGCAGTAGGAGATTTTTATGAGGATAATCATTTGGAAGGAGATGTAGATATGTATGCTGTTGTAAAAGCGGTTGTGAATATCATGCAAGAAAGAAAAGTGGCTATTCCTATGCGTCCCGATCATGGTCATCAAATGTTGGATGATCTTACAAAGAAAACCAATCCGGGATATAGTGCTATCGGCAGGTTACGCGGGCTTGCCGAATTACGAGGCCTCGAAATGGGTATAGCCAAATCGATATTAGCATAAGTGATAAATTGATTACGCAGGGGCTTAGGTGTAGTCATTATATTTATGAGAAATGGGATTAATAAGTAAAGAAAATACAAATGCTTTACATGTGTTAGGCGAAGAATTGCTTTCGGTAGCGCTATAGGTTTATTTAGTCAAGTAAATTTTCCTAACTCCGAAGGAGTTGAATAATTATAGCATTAATAAGTATGAATATTTTTGCAACCTGTGGTATGATTTATATTATAAGAGTCATCGGTAAGTTCTAGATTCATTTAGTAAAGTAAAATTTCCCACAACTCCGAAGGAGTTGAATAACTATAGCATTAATAAGTATGAATATTTTTGCAACCTGTGGTATGATTTATATTATAAGAGTCATCGGTAAGTTCTAGATTCATTTAGTAAAGTAAAATTTCCCACAACTCCGAAGGAGTTGAATAACTATAGCATTAATAAGTATGAATATTTTTGCAACCGGTGGTATAATTTATATTATAAGAGTCATTGGTCAGTTATAGGTTTATTTAGTTAAGTAAAATTTCCCACAACTCCGAAGGAGTTGAATAACTGTAGCATTAATAGGTATGAATATTTCTGCAACCCACGGTATGATTTATATTATAAGAGTCATTGGTCAGTTATAGGTTTATTTAGTTAAGTAAAATTTCCCACAACTCCGAAGGAGTTGAATAACTGTAGCATTAATAGGTATGAATATTTCTGCAACCCACGGTATGATTTATATTATAAGAGTCATTGGTCAGTTATAGGTTTATTTAGTTAAGTAAAATTTCCCACAACTCCGAAGGAGTTG
>JAIEQT010000381.1 GCA_019747455.1 Chitinophagaceae bacterium
TTTTCCTTTTTATCTTTCAACATATCAACGGCCATGGGCAGTTGTTCCCGAAAAGTATCGGAAGGAATTTCTATGGATTTTTCAAAATGCCCTACTTCATACTCATAATGATTACGCATATCTACCACCACTGTTTCCGGATCATTGAGTAATTGATTCATTTCCTTAGCGTTCACATATTTTCCTCTTTGATCAATAGAAAAGGAAGGATCGGTAATACCATCGGCCACAATTTTTTCGCGCACTTTTATTTTTAGTACCCAGAAACTTTTGCCTTGCTCGGCAGCAATATTTAATCGCAGATTCTCTAACCCGGGTGTAGCTTCCATTATTTTTTTGAAATTCTCGAACTCATGATCGGGCACATTGATTTGCGCATTAATACCTTCCTGCGCAACATAAATTCTACCAAATACTTGAATAGCATGTAGCGCTTTATACAGATCATCCCGAAACCGCTGGGGATTTTCAATAAAAAAATAACGATAGAAACTAATAGTAGTGCGGGTAAATGTTTCCGCCAACATCCTCTCCTTCAGCTCTTTGCCGGAGACGCGATTATGTAATAAAGCCATATCTTTTTTATTTAGACAACGATAAACGGTGTTCCTTTCGGAGCTGCTTGCAGGGCAGCCAAACAGAACAAAGATAAGCAATCCCAGATTAACGAATTAGCGGCATTGAAATGCGGATTCCTTGTATGCCATTATTAGCATCTTGTTTTAGAGATCTAACAAAATCTACACGTAGTACTTTGAAAATATTTTCCAGCCCTATAAAATATTCTCCCCAGTTTTTTCCATTATTGATTCCAATAATATTAGTTCCTGTTACTAAGAACCAGTTTAATTTTTTAAAGCCCGGAATTTTATTGGTTAAGAAACCATTCAAATGATATTCCGCATTAAAAGTGGAATAAAAATCAGCCGTATTGCTTAATTCATAATAACCCGCTAATTGAAAACTATTGGTAAACTCGCTGGCAAACACAGTTTGGTTACCCAAAAAGTGTTGGTAATCTGGCAGTGCAACAGATGTGGCATTCAAAAAGCCACCCATATTAAATCTATAATTCACTCGACCGAATAATTTTAAATTCAATTCATCGGTTACCGTAAACCGCCATTTTGTAAAATCAGCCGTACTGCCTAAAAATCCGCTGATCCCTTGTGTAATAGATGCCGAGAGCGTTGGGTAGCGAGAACCCAAACCAACTTTACGATCGGGGTATTCTATATACTTACCACCAGGTCTCCAACTAATACCAACGGTTAATAAAGAAGCTTTATTAGAAGGCATAGCTGTGTTGGTAATGTCGGCAGGATAATTAGGCGTGATGATTCTTCCTTTATCTTTTCCCCAATGCACCACATCGGGTAAATTAGCTAAAGGCAACCGGTTTTGAAATTGAAAATTTGCTGAAACATTTAACCCATTTCCGATGCCGGTACTGTATCCTAGTCGCACATAATCGGCTTCATAAATCTTCATGAAATTTTCCTGATTGTAAAGTGTGTACAAGGAATTTATCCGTTCAGAAATAGGATTTGCATTATTGAACTGAAAAACCCTTCTGCCACCCGAAACCGATAATGACTGGATATATTTTTTTCCGAAAGTATATCCAAGATCAAGTGATGGATTCACATGCTCATTGGTAATACCCCATCGAATACGGGGTGTGATCGATAATGCTTTTCGTCCTTCCAGCTCCTTTCGAATAGTGGGAGAAAATTCTACAACGGCCCCTTCAACCGTATTATAGTTGAGGGTTTGTATGATAGGATCAAAGTTGATATAGGTTTTTCTTTTTTGATTACTGATAGATTTTCCGGTTAATAATAAACTACTGATAGTGAGTTTATTTCTTTTCTTATCCAATGAATCCAAATACCGCGGATCTTTTCGAACCTGCTCCAAACTATCTTTCTTTTTATAATCCCTTATTTCTTCTGTGGAAAGCGGAAGCGGCCGAATACTATCCCAATAGGTTAGTGGTTTTTTATTGGAACTATCGTAATACTTGAGAATAGTATTATTGAATTCTTTTTTGGCAAAAGCAGGAGATAAATTAAACTTATCATAAACCTGTACAAAACTTCCAAAGAAATCGAAGCTAAAGAATTTCCCTGCCGGGTATATCACCTGATTTTTAATCACCCATCCCTCTGCTGCGGGAACATATTGCTGACGAATAGAAAGGGTATCGAGCAATTGCATTTGTTGCTCTTTAAATATTTTCAAATCAACACTTTCTAAACGCCATTCATTTTCTACGATGGTGATATATCCTGAGAATAAGGGTTCAAATTTTCTTTTGGGTATTACTTTAATGCGACTAATTTCTTTTCCGTACTCAAAAAATGTTCCTTCGAATTTATACTTATAGTAAGCCAAGGCATTATCCGACAAAGGTGAAATAAATCCTCTGGGATTTAAGCCGCGTGGGAAGTTCAGTATGTTTTGGTAGAAGGATATTATTTGCGGACTGCTAAATCCGAAACCATCACTACTACCACTCACTTTTGTTGATAGCACTTCAATTTTTTGTTTATCTACACTTTCTCGGGAGTAACGGGCAACGGTTTCTGATAAAAAAATCATTTTGCGCTTACTGGAGTCGCCATCTTCAAAATCCACTTTTTGTCCGAAAAATTTTGCAGGATAATCTCTCAATTGTAATTGTCCCTTGATATATACTTCGCAAGTAAATTTTTGATTTTCTTTTAAATGCTCATCGCGTTTCTCTATGGCTTTACGCATAATGGCATATGCAGGATCTTCCCCACCCGATTGTACCACCACATCTTTGAGATCATATTGTCTGGGGTCTAGTTCAAAATTGATCGTTGCATTATTTTTGGTAACACGTATTTTTTTCTCTTGTGAAGCATAGCCTACGTTCTGGCAAACCAGGGTGTACTCACCCGGATCGAGGTTTATACTAAATTTACCCTGTGCATTAGCAGATACCCCTACCGTAGTTCCTTTTACTAAAATGGAGGCAAAGGGTAATGGTTTTTGATCTTTCGCGGAAGTAATGTCACCACTAATGGTTGCCCCGAAAATAAAATGAGTACTAAAAATAAAAAGCGTTAACAACAATCTTCTTTGCATAAGGTATCAGTTAGCTATGAGTAGTGCCCATGAAATAACATTACAAAAAAACCGGATATTTTTTTATCCGGTTCAACTTTAACATATTGCTAATTGCTATAAGTAATTACTACCCCGGGAATTTTTCCTTCCAGGCAAGCATTCCTCCAACTACATTATACGTGTCTTTAAATCCAAATGTATCCAGCATCATACAGGCTTGTCCGCTTCGGTTACCACTTCTGCAATACACATATACAGTTTGATCGCGCAGATCATCTATAGCATCTATTTGCATGGTTTGTACATTACCAAGTGGCAATAGTAAACCGCCTATATTAAATTCTGCATGTTCATGCGGTTCTCTTACATCTACCAAATTAATTTGCTCACCTGCATCTATTTTGGCTTTTAATTCTTCTACTGTAATTGTTTTCATTGTTATTGATTACTGATTATTGATTATTGAAGTAGTTACTTATTTACCTCTATTCCCTATTCCCTATCCCCTATAACCCTACTGCCTCACCCCACTGGTATCTTTCACCGGAGCCGTATCACTAATATACAGATCAATTACTTGTCCCTGTTTAATTTTATTTATGAGTCGCTCTCCATTCGGGCCGTTTTCGGTAGCAATATAGCTTGGGTTTTGTTTGATCACAAAGGCCAGGGAAGAGTCTTTTATGGGACCGCTTGCCACCACTGCTCCTAAATTGATATTAACAGTACTTAAATAAGCCTTGGCCTCACCGAGTGTTAACCCAACCAATTCGGGCACGTCTATATCGCCCCCACCTACACCACTTCCTAACACAAAACTGATTACACTACCGATGGCCACTTTGGTACCCGGTTTGATAGGTGCATCATTATAAAGCTGTTCCAGCACCGCATTTCGGGCAATATCGGGCTTGTAGGTAACATACCCTAATTTCAACCCTAAACTTTGTAAATACATTTCGGCACTACGAATGGAGAAGCCAGATAAATTTGGCATCTCTACTTGTGGCGGGATGGTTCGGTTTACAGTAAGATAAATTGTTCTTCCTGTTTTTACTTCGGCATCAGCTTCCGGCGTTTGGCGAATAATGGCTTGTTTTGCTACCGTATCAATATACACTGAATCTTGAATAGCCACCTGAAACCCTTTATCTTCTAAAATTTTTTGTGCAGCTATAATATGCTGACCAACAACCGAGGGTACTTTTTCTTTTTGTCCATACCCGGTTAACCAATCGAGCGATGTAAAAAATAATACCACGATGATAATGATCAACCCTAAACCGGCTAATATATTAACCCAAAGTGGCTTATCTGTTATGAATTTGAACAAGTTTTTATTATTTAAGTCGAAGATAATGTATTCGTCGGAACGTCGGGTCGTCAGAACGTCTACAATCTAAATGCTTCCTCAATTACCGCGCTATAAAAATCAGTAAGGCTCATCCCCATGGCTTTTACCTGTTGAGGTATAACAGAGGCTTCTGATTGTCCGGGCACCGTATTCACTTCTAACATATAAGGTTTACCGGTATTCGTATCATAAATAAAATCGATCCGTACTACTCCCCTGCAATTAAATATTTCATACACTCTTTTTGCTGCAGCAGATAATCTTTCTTTCATGATATCATCTATGTCGGCAGGGGTAGTTTCCACACTTTTACCTTGGTATTTTGCTTCAAAATCAAAGAATTCATTGTGCGTTTTTATCTCCGTAATGGGCAACACTTGAATAGCATTGTTTTGCTTAAATACACCAATGGTAAATTCCCTTCCGCTGATGAATTCTTCTACGAGAATTTGCGTGTCTTCCTTAAAAGCTTTTTCCAAAGCAGCTTCCAATTCATGCGCCTGTGAAACTTTGCTCATGCCAATACTACTACCACCGCTATTAGGTTTTACAAAAAGAGGTAATTGCAGTTGAGCCAACACTTCATCAGCCGTAACGGGTGAATGTTTGAACAAGTGCATAGATTTAGC
>JAIEQT010000542.1 GCA_019747455.1 Chitinophagaceae bacterium
TCTACTAAACTGATTTCCGGAGCTGGTTTGTTTAATAATGCATAAGTATTTTGCGCGGCTTGCGGTGAAGCTTTAGGTGTTGCATTAACTAGTTCTTGAATCTTTTTAAGTCCACTATGCTCTTTAAACTTATTGGCAGATTCATTGGCAATTACTTTTAATTCCTCTGCTGTTAAAGTTCGTGAAGCCATACCCAGGGCATAATATCGTGCAGCAGCACTTTCACTTGATTTGATGAAAGTGGTTACAGTATTATTCATAGCCTTGATCTGCTCATCTCTCTTATTGCGATAAATACTCAATACGCTATCTGTTGCCTTTTGTTTTTGTAAAGTATCTATCTCAACAAAAACAGCATACAACACCGAATCCTGCTTACGATACGTTTCAAATAAGGTATGTAATGAGGCAGATGCTGCAGAACCTTTAACAGCATAATTTCGATATTGATTTACATCCATATTCACTTCAATAGCATCATTATCGTTTACTAATAACATATCAGGTCCATTGGCAACTACTAAGCGATATAAACCTTCTTCTTTACCAATGCCTTTAAGGGTGAACTTACCATCTTTGCCAATAACAGTAGAATCAATAACAAGTGGTTGTGCTCCACCAAAAGGTAATTCTTGTAAGTAAAGTTTTGGCTCTGGCGCGTTTTTTACAATACCTGATACGGTGAATGCTCCGTATTTTTTTTGTTGACACGCAGTGGCTAATAAGCCTACAACCACTAGTATGGCTGCTGATTGTTTTATCATTTTATTTTAATTTATCTTCTAATAATTGAGTCACCAATTTTGGATCTGCTTTTCCTTTACTTCTTTTCTTAACATCTCCTACAAATAAACCTATTAATCCTTTCTTCCCTTTTTTATACTCGGCAACTTTTTCAGGCATTGAAGCTATCGTTTCATCTACCCAATTGCTTAATTCATCAGTATTGCTTACCTGTAAAAGTTCCAATCGCTCTGCTATACGTAATGCATCTTCTTTTCCTTTCACCAACTCAGGAAAAACTTTAGAAGCAGCTATTGAAAAATTAAGTTTACCTGCCTCAACAAGTTCAATCAATGCTGCTAAAGCAGTAATTGATATCTTAGCTTCATTAATGGTAGCATTTATTTCATTCAGATATTGCTTAACAGGTCCTAATAACCAATTAGCCGCACTCTTATAATTACTTACATGTGTTGAAATAGCTAAATAATAATCTGCTAAGTGTTTATCATCTGTTAGTAATGAAGCATCATAATCGCTTAGGCCATATTTTGTTTGAAAAACTTCATGTAGTGTTTGTGGCAACTCTGGGAGTGATTTACGCAGAGCGTTTATGTGCGACTCAGTGATTAGTATGACTGGCAAATCCGGATCTGGAAAGTATCTATAATCATTTGCTTCCTCTTTATCACGTATGGCAAAAGTGGTGTCATTGCTGGCATCAAAACTTCGCGTTTGTTGTATAATGCTACCGCCTGCATCTAATACCGCTGCCATTCTTTCTACTTCAAACTCAATAGCTTTTTTTACATTCCGGATAGAGTTTAAATTTTTTACCTCAACTTTGGTTCCTAATTTTTTTTCTCCCATCGGCCGTAAAGAAATATTGGCATCGCATCTCAAACTACCTTCTTCCATATTACCGTCGCAAATACCTAACCATCGTACCAGCTTACGGATTTCAGTTACATATTGGTATGCCTCTTCGGCAGAAAAAAGATCAGGTTCAGTAACGATTTCGATAAGTGGTGTACCGGCTCTGTTTAAGTCTATGCAACTCCATCCTTCTTCCAAATCATGTATACTCTTGCCAGCATCTTCTTCTAAGTGAATTCTATTGAGTTGAATGCTTCGTTTATTACCATTGTTTTTAATGGTAATAAAACCGCCTCTACAAATAGGGGCTGTATGTTGAGATATCTGATAACCTTTTGGGAGATCGGCGTAGAAGTAATTTTTCCTGGCAAAAAAACTATGTTGATCAATATCCGAATTACATGCTAGCCCCATTTTTATAGCATAGTCTACCGCCGTTTTGTTGGTTCTTGGTAATGTGCCGGGATGTGCCAACGTGATGGCACTTACTTGTGTATTGGGTGCAGCGCCAAAACTAGTAGCATCGCTACAAAATAATTTACTTGCTGTTGCTAACTGCGCATGTACTTCTAAGCCAATGACTACTTCGTATTTTGATGCTATTTCGGGGCGCATAACTTACGATATGAGAGCTTTTATTTTTTCAATCACAAGCGGTAAGTTGCTGGCATCTTGCCCCCCAGCAGTAGCTAAGGTTTTTTGTCCACCCCCACCGCCCTTTATTAAAGGAGCAACTTCTGATTTAATAATAGCGGGCGCTTCTAATCCTTTTTCACTAACGATACTATCACTAAGCATTACACAAATGCTTGCTTTGCCATCATTATTTGCTGCTAAGGCTACTATATAATTATCACCCAAATCTGCTTTTAGAGCAAAGCATAATTTTTTCACTAAATCGGCATTACTAAGTTCTACAACTGAACCGATAAAATATGCATACCGCCCATTGGGTAAATCAAAGGCTTCCTTATTAGCCAATAAGCTTTCTTTAATGCTATTGAGTTGTTTGAATTCTAGCTGTTCAATCTTTTTCTCGAGCTGTTGTTTTTCTTCTATAATTTTTTCTACTGCCTTTACAGCATCTTGTGTTTTTAACAACCCTGAAATTTCTTTCAGGCTGGCAAACTGATTATAGAGAAAGTTGTAAGCTTTACTTCCTGTTATAGCCTCAATTCTTCTTACGCCGGCTGCTACTGCCGATTCAGCGGTGATTTTCATCAAACCTATCATACCGGTATGCATCACGTGGGTACCGCCGCATAGCTCAATAGAATAATCAGGATCGATGATAACAACCCGAACAGTATTACCATATTTTTCTCCGAATAAAGCCATAGCGCCTAACTGTAGCGCTTCTTCTTTCGGCATCTCTTTTATAACTACTGGTATATTTTCCCGAATCTTATCATTTACTATTTTTTCTACCTGCTGTAATTCTTCATCTGTAACTTTTGCAAAATGGGAAAAATCGAAACGTAAATTTTCATCGGTAACCAATGATCCTTTTTGCGCCACATGTATACCTAATACTTTACGTAAAGCTGCATGCAACAAATGGGTAGCCGTGTGATTATAGCTGATAAAAAGCCTTTTTTCTACATGAATGCTAGCTATACAAGTGTTTTCAATAGCCGTGGGAAGAGTATCTACAAAATGTACAATCGTATCGTTTTCTTTTTTGGTATTGGTTACTTCAATATTTTCCTCGCCAAATTTCAGCCAACCGGTATCACCTGTTTGTCCGCCACTCTCGGCATAAAATGGAGTAGTGGCTAAAACTAGCTGGTACTGCGTTTTACCTTTAGTGCTAATTTTTCTATATTTATTTACTTTGGTATTTACTAAAATATCGTGATAGCCTACAAAGCCTTCTCCTTTCTCATCGCTAACTGTAATCCAATCTTCTGTATCTAATGTAGAAGCAGCGCGACTTCTATTTTTTTGTTGCTGCATTTCTTGTTCAAATCCAGGTTCATCTATTTGTAAATTCTTTTCGGCAGCAATAAGTTTAGTGAGATCGAGTGGAAAGCCGAATGTATCAAAAAGTTCAAAAACTGATTTACCATTGATGATATTGTTTGTAGTTGCCTGTACGATATCGTCAATTCTTTTCAATCCCTTTTCTAAGGTTCTTAAAAAGGCTTCTTCTTCTTCTCGTACTACTTTGCTTACAAAATCAATTTGTTGATGTAATTCAGGAAATACTTTTTCAAACTGATTAGCCAATACTGGCATTAGTTTATATAGTAATGGCTGCTTATAATCTAAGTATGAGTAATAATAACGAACAGCCCTTCTTAAAATTCTCCTAATTACATAACCCGCTCCGGTATTGGCGGGTAATTGTCCATCTGCAATGGTAAAACCGATAGCTCTAATATGATCAGCGATTACGCGGAAGGCAATAGCTTCTTTGGTATCTGTTCCGTCGTATTTTTTCTCGCTAATTTCTTCTATGGCTTTAAAAGTTCCGGTAAAAACATCTGTATCATAGTTGCTTTGCTTGCCTTGAATAACACGAACCAATCTTTCAAACCCCATGCCTGTATCTACATGTTGAGCAGGCAAGGGAACCAGGCTGCCATCTTTAGAGCGATTGAATTGCATGAAAACATTATTCCAGATTTCAATTACTTGCGGATGGTCGTTATTCACTAAATTTTTTCCAGGTGTATTGGTTCTCTCATCATCTGGCCTGCAATCTACATGTATTTCAGAGCAAGGGCCGCAAGGGCCTGTATCACCCATCTCCCAAAAATTATCTTTTTTGTTTCCAAATAGTATTCTGTTTTCAGGGATCCACTTTTTCCATTCATGATATGCTTCCTCATCTCTAGGGATGCCTTCTTTTTCATCGCCTTCAAAAACAGTAACGTACAATCGATCTTTGTCTAGCTTGTACACTTCTGTTAACAGTTCCCAACTCCAGGCTATTGCTTCTGCTTTAAAATAATCGCCGAAGCTCCAGTTACCTAGCATTTCGAACATGGTATGATGATAGGTATCAACACCTACTTCTTCTAAATCATTATGTTTACCACTAACGCGTAAACATTTTTGCGTATCCGCAACACGACTGAATTCTGGCTTTTTATTTCCCAGAAAATAGTCTTTAAACTGATTCATACCCGCATTGGTAAAGAGGAGGGTAGGATCATTTTTTACCACAATGGGTGCAGAAGGGACTATTTTATGCTGTTTTGTAGCAAAAAAATCTAAAAATTGTTGGCGAATTTCGGCACTCGTCATTATCTATCGGTTTTATACGCCCATTTTAGGGCTTAGAAACTATATTTGTTGTTTGTATAATGTTCGCAAAGGTAATGATTTAAGCGGCTTTAGGCTTCTTACCCCCGTCATGAAAAAGGTAAAATACTACTATAATACGCATACGCTTCGCTACGAGAAGATCACCACTCCATTACGAGTAAGACTCTTGCAGGTAATAGGCTATATTGCTGCGTCTATAGTTACCGGCATACTCATTTTTGAGATCGGAAGAGCACAC
>JAIEQT010000626.1 GCA_019747455.1 Chitinophagaceae bacterium
TATACCCCCGCCAATATGCAGGTTCTAAATATGCAACCCGTTTACCCATTGGTAAAGACAGCATTTTAAAAACATTCAAGTATGATGCTATCAAACGTTTTTACAAAGATTGGTATCGCCCGAATTTGATGGCAGTATTTGTGGTAGGCGATATTGATGTAGCAGAAACAGAAAAGATGATTCAGGAATACTTTGGTGGATTAAAAAATCCTGCCAATCCACGACCACGGAATATGTTTCCATTACAGAGCAGAAAAGCACCGGAGGCCATGGTGCTAACTGATAAAGAAGCCACGAATATTCAAGTTTCTTTAGAATATAGTCCGGTTAAGAGTTTACCCGAAGTAACCCTTAATGATTATAGAAGAGAGAGTATTTTAAAAAGTATGTTTGTATCGCTGTTAAACCAGCGTTTGCAAGAGTTAGCGCGTAGTGCGAACCCACCTTATACCTATGCGGGTGTTGGCTTTGGTTCTTTTGCTCGTGGTTTTGAAGCATTTAGTGGTTTTGCTATTGCAGGTAAAAAGGGTGCTGATACCGCATTCAATGCTTTAGCCACGGAGATTGAACGGGTTAAAAAATTTGGCTTTACACAAAGCGAATTGGATCGTGCGAAGAAACAGCAATTTGCCGCTATAGAGCGTTCTTATAACAATAGAGATAAAACAGAATCATCTGTTTTGGTGGAAGAGTATATTCGTAATTTTTTGGAGGCCGAACCTATACCAGGTATTGAGAACGAGTTTAGTTATAAGAAAGAGTTATTACCCGGTATTAAGTTAGAAGAAGTGAATGCATTTGCCAATGAGATCAAAAAAGCGGAAACGGTATTTGTAAGTGTGATGGGGCCCGATAAGGCAGATGTAAAAATGCCTGTGAGTACAGCTTTACTAGCCTCTTTAGATACTATTGCGAAAACGCCTTTAAAAGCCTATGAAGAAAAAGCGATTGCCAGTTCTTTATTAAAAGTGAAACCAACACCGGGTAGTATAACAAAGGAAACCAAGAATGAATTATTAGGAACAACAGCATTAGAATTTAGCAATGGTGCCCGTGTAATTATCAAGCCTACTAATTTCAAACAAGATGAGATTATTTTAGGTGGTTTCCGGAAAGGTGGGCTAAACAATTATGGTGTGGAAGATAAATATAGTGCCAGTTATGCTAGCCAGGTTGTTGCACAAATGGGTATTGGCGAGTTTACGCCCACTGATTTACAAAAGTTTTTAGCGGGTAAAAATGCAAGAGTGTCTGTAGGATTAAATGCCATTAGTACGAGAGTAAATGGTAGTTGTATTATTAAAGATGCAGAAACCATGCTACAATTACTGTACCTCAATTTCACCAATATTCGTAAAGATGAGGCTTTATTTAATGGGTGGAAGGAGAAGCAGAAAGCACAAACGCAGTTTATTCTATCTGATCCAACTACTGCCTTTGTTGATTCTACCTATAAAGTGATGTATGCAAATCAGGTATTAGCACCTGTTGTTGTACCTACTTCGGAGATGTTTGATAAAATCGATCTTGATCGAGCTATTGCAATTTTTAAAGAAAATACAGCCGATGCCAATGATTTTACGTTTACGTTAACCGGCAATGTTGATATTGAAGTGATGAAGCCTTTATTGGCGATATATATTGGTGGGTTACCTGCTAAAGGGATGAAGGGTAGTTTTAAGGATAATGGGGTAAGGATAGCAAGTGGACAGAAAGCGTTAAATTTTTACAAGGGTAAAGAGCAGAAGAGTTTTATTTTCAATGTATACTCGGGTGAGATTGCTTATTCAGAAGATTTATCGTTAAGAGCGGAGATGTTAACAGAAATATTGAACATTAAAATTATCGAAGATCTTCGGGAGAAAATTGGCGGAATTTATGGTGGGGGTATTTTTGGAGGTATTAGTAAGTATCCTTACAGCAACTATAGTTTTTTCTTACAGTTACCTTGTGGTCCTGAGAAAGTAGATGTATTGAAAAAAGCTGCCGATGAGGAGATTGAGAAGATAAAGACTAAGGGGCCGGAGCAGGCTGATATTGATAAAGTAAAAAAATCTTTATTGGAGAAGTATAAGGTAAATATGAAGGAGAATGGGTATTGGTCGGGTATGTTGAGTAATATTTATTTTAATGATAATGATCCGCAGCGATATTTTGATTATGAGAAGATAGTTAATGGGGTTACGGGAGATCAGATTAAGGAGGCGGCGAATTTGTTATTAAGTGGGAAGAATGTGGTGAAGGGTACATTGTATCCTGAGAAGAATTAAGTTTATGCATGATTAAGCTAATTATCAGATATACGAAATGGTTTTTTAAACGTTTAAACCTGCGGCCTTCGGCCGCAGGTTTTTATTTTCGGGCGCAGCAGGTATTCTATTATAATAGAAATAGAAATTATTGTTCACTGCATACATCCTATTCTCCCCCACCACACAAAGCCCTCTTTGAAACATATAAAATAGATTATCAAAGCTTTGAAGAAGATGGTGCATTAGCAGCTAAGGAAATTATAGCATGGTGTAGTCCTTATTTGTCAAATACAAAAAATCCTGTGATAATCGATTGGGGCTGTGGCATCGCCAGAATTATTAAACACTTCCCAACACTTCTGCCAGCGTCTACATGCATTGGTATTGATATCAATGTGGAGTTTATTGAATGGAATAAAATTCATTATCCCGATATTGATTTTTTTTGTGAACCCACAGCATCTGACCGCGGTGAATCCTCTCTAAAAGCAGATCTATTAATTGCTTTCTCCGTATTCACACATATACCTATAGAAGATCATTCATTTTGGCTAGAATACTTATCCAGTAAGCTTTCGCGAGGTGGTATTCTTTTTATAACAACACATGGAACAAACTTTCTACATCAACTCTCAAAAAAAGAGCGCGGAATTTTTCTATCAAATAAAGGATACACCCCGTCTGACCGCGGCCAAAATTCGCGAGAGATCACAACCTACAATAACCCCCAATATTTCAAATACGTATTACCCCAAAACTTTGAAATCCTTACCCACTATGAAGGAAAAAGCCACCCGCAAAAAGCGGGTGGCCATGATGTTTGGATAATTCAAAAAAAATAACCCGGTCTGACGCTAACGAAAAGTCTAAAAAAATTAACCCTTTACTTCCTGGCCGCCTTCTGTACACCATCCAATCGCGCTATATATATACTCCTCGCATGTGTTCCCAAAATAATCTCATTCTCCCGCGGATGAATTACAATATCATGCACCGGCACACTATATGGCAATCCCTTATTCCACATCATTGAACTCATACCACCATCTAAACTCACATACAAACCTCCATCGGTACCTACATAAATAATTTTTTCGTCCTTTAAATCCTCCTTCACCACGTTCACTGGTTCAGCCGGTAAGTCGCGCATAATTTGGCGCCAAGTAGCACCGTAATCATCACTCACATACACATAGGCATTAAAATGATCGTTTCTATAACCATTCAAACTTAAATACACACGCGACTCTTTAAACGCACTCGCAGTAACCCTACTCACATATAAGCCTTTTGGCAGTTGCTTGTTATTAAGCAAAGTCCATGAATATCCCCCATCTCTTGTTACTTGAATATTACCATCATCTGACCCTACATAAATCAATCCGAAACGAAGCGGACTTTCACTCATGGTACAAAGCGTACCAAAAGGCACATCACCTTGTTGAGGATTGGTTGTTAAGTCAGCACTCATGGTTCTCAAACTATCCCCGCGATTAAATGAACTATGAAATTTATTACTGCCATAATAAAATACATCCTGGTTATGCCTACTTACTAAAATTGGTGTTTGCCAATTGTATCGCAGTGGTGTTTCTCCTAAATCGCGTTGCGGACGAACGCTCTTAAAAGTTTCTCTTCCTCCACCAACTAATTGACGAGAATATGCTCCAAATTGAGATCCTGAATACACTGTTTTGTTATCTCGCCAATCCACTTGTACCTGCATACCGTCACCACCATTCAAACTCTTATAAGGATTATCTCCTCGATCATACCAAGCATAACCCTCTTGAGTAGTGCTAGATCCAAACCAAGTACCATTGTCTTGTAAACCACCATAAACATTGTAGGGACGAGCCATATCAACCGCAACAGCATAGAATTGCCCAACAGCAGGTGTATTTGCTTTAAACCAATGCGCGCCATCATCATAACTGATATTCAACCCGCCGTCATTACCATTGATAATATGCCCGTCTTTATTGGGATTAAACCAAGCCACATGATGATCGGAATGCACATTGTCTTTATCTATCGATTTAAAAGTTTTGCCCCCATCGGTACTTATCACTAAATCTACCCCGGTTAAAATAACTTTCTTATCATCCGCACCACTTACAAATACTTTCCCAAAATAGTATCCATAAGTACTGTACATTCTGGGTAAAAGTGTAGTATTTGTTTTTACCCAAGTTTTACCGGCATCATCACTGCGGTATAGTTGGCAACCATAAATAGGTGTTTCAAACAAAGCCGTATTCGCATCAAACAAATAATCATAAATAGCGGTTGGCAACAACTTGTCATTTTTCACCAATTCTTTCAACATACCTCCTGTATATTTTTGAGGAATACCATTGCGCGGATTAGAAACGAAAGCCGCCAATTTCTTATCATCTAAGGCTGCAAACATCTCTTTAGTAAGATCCTTAAAGTCCTTTAATTCATATCTAGTTGTATCAGTAGTTCTTTTGAATAATGAATCGGGCTGACGAAAATTATTATCCACAACAGCATAAACAATACTTGGATTTTTAGGATACACCGCCAACCCAATTCTACCAACACCATCTCCAGAAGGGAATCCACTCGCAGGAGTAGATATCAATTCCCAATTTTCGCCGCCATTATTGCTTTTATATATACCACTTGTTTTACCCGCTTCTTCAAAATTCCAGGCCCTACGGGTACGATACCACATAGCTGAGTACAATTCATTGGGGTTTTGCGGATTGATATCGATATCAATTCCACCGGTATTATCATCTATCGCCAACACATGCTTCCAATTTTTTCCGCCGTCGGTTGTTTTATAAATTCCTCTTTCTTTATTGGCAGAATATAAATGCCCCAAAGCAGCCACCCAAGCCACATTCGGATTGGTA
>JAIEQT010000014.1 GCA_019747455.1 Chitinophagaceae bacterium
ATGCCCGTTTTTCTTTTACTGGTTCTTTTCGAAAAATGGTGGGGCTGGCGCAAGGGCCATGATACGGTACGTACCATGGATATGATCTCCAGCTTGAGTTCGGGTGTTACCAATGTTACCAAAGATGTATTAGGTTTGAGCATTGCGGTATTGAGCTATGATTGGATGGTGAATCATTGGGCCATATATACCATTCAATCTTCTATAGCGGTTTATATTATTGCTTTTTTTGCACTCGATCTTACCGGCTATTTAGTACATAGAATTGATCATGAAATTAATTTTTTCTGGAATAGTCATATTATTCATCATAGCAGTGAAGATTTTAATTTGGCTTGCGCACTCAGACAGAGCATTTCATCGATTGTAAAAATTTTCACGATTTTTTTATTGCCTGCTGCGTTACTGGGCGTTCCCACACAGGTAATTGCCATTGTAGCTCCCTTGCATTTATTTGCCCAGTTCTGGTATCATACCCAACATATTGATAAGATGGGTTGGTTGGAAAAAATTATTGTAACGCCTTCGCATCATCGTGTACACCATGCCTTGAATCCGGAGTATCTGGATAAGAATTATGGACAGATTTTTATTTTCTGGGATAAATGGTTTGGCACTTATCAGGAAGAATTACCAACCGTAAAACCTGTTTATGGTATTACCAGACCTGTACAAACCTGGAACCCTATTAAAATCAATTTCATGCATATGGGGTTGATGATAAGAGATGCCTGGCACACAAAAAATATTAGTGATAAGTTTCGTATTTGGTTTATGCCTACCGGTTGGCGACCTGCGGATGTTGCCGAGCAATATCCTGTATATAAAATTAATGATCCCTATAGTTATCAAAAATTCGATACAAAAAGTACAACTGTTTTTAGCGTTTGGGTATGGATACAGTTGTTGTTATTATTGGTTTTTATCAGCTATTTGTTTGGCAATATTGCCAGCGTTGGGAGTCCGGCTATGTTTTATTATGGTGGATTTATTTTTATATATGTATATGCTTTAACTGAATTAATGGATGGCAGTGCTACTGCATGGGTTTGGGAATTAGTAAAAACCGTTGTTGGCTTTTATTTGATGTATATTACCAAAGACTGGTTCGGTGCGGGGAAAATACTCGCTGCGGCTCCTTATATAGTTGATGCCTATTTATTGGTAAGTTTAGTGGGAGCCATTTATTTTTCGAAACAAGAAAAGCACTAAGCTTTTATTTTATCTATATTCCAATTTATACTTACGGCTGATCCAACCGCATTGTACACAGAATGAGGCCGCTGATTATTTAAAAAAGTAAAATCACTACCATACCATAATGTAAAATCACAAACTATCTGATAGTTTACTACTTTATTAGTACACCAGGTGTTGTGATTTACCTTGTATTCCCAGGTTTGGGATTCGTTTACTTTTGTGTAGCCATAATAATGCTCGTAAATGAATTGTTCATGAGAACCGGGAAGCATGATATCTTCTTTATGCTTACACAATGCGTTTATCGAAAACTCCGATCTATGCTTGAACCAACAATATGATATCTTTTTTTGATTGTTCTCTACAGATATAGTTGACTTCATTTTCGCATAGCTATAATGTTCTTTGTACAATAAATTGGCTAAAAAAGCAACAATTCTATTAGGTACTATTTCACTGATAAACACCACACCTCTTCTTATCTCATCCCCTACTTTTCTTTTTACATAAAATCTAAGATTCACCTCATCAAAAGATCCATATACCGGAATAGGAACGCCAAAAATAGAAGATTGTAAAAATTGAAAACCAACTAAGCTTACATAATATTTACCCTCAAAATCGTCGAGCTCGGTACCAACCGGCAAATAAGGTATTAGCACTGCTTTTGGTACCTCGTAGTTCACCATTACAATATCTTTCCAATAGGCTTTCAGAAATGTTTTCATAGCTATATCTCTTGTACAGGTTGATCTACTTTTGCATAAGATAATCTGGCTAATGCCATAGTAGTGTGGTAACTATCTAATCCGCTACAGGTAATGGTTTCGGCTTTTTGCAAATCAATAAATCCGTCTTTACGTATATATTCATCGGGTACTATTATTTTAATTATTTTCCCGATCACCAAATAGGTACCATTTAATTCGATATCTATTTTTTGTACGAGTTCACAAGCAAACTTAATACGACTCTGTTGTACAAATGGGGCCACAATACCATCTACATACGCTGCGGCTAAGCCTACTGCTGAAAATTCACTGATACCCTCCTCATATTTGGCACTGCACTGGTGCGCTTCCTTATAAAAGGAAGGCATGATATGATTGATGGTGTAATGCTTGGTAGCCATGATATTTCCAAGTGTATTTTGTTTTTCTTCATTAGGCCGTATGATAATACCACATAATGCCGGGTTGGCGCCTAAATGAAAGAGACTACTAAAAACCGCTAGGTTTTCATTCCCTTGAACACTTTTGGTGCCAATGAGGGTAACACTTTTAAAACCACCCAGGGAATTGATGAAATTTGCCCTATACCTGGTTTCTAGTTGGCTAATATCTGATGACGCAAAAATCATACAAGCGGGTGGTTTTAAATTTGTTTAATAAAATGCGTAAACTATTTTTTTTCCTTTAACAGGATGATTAGTAGGAATTATTGAATATATAACAATTTGTAAACCATTTAGTTTTAACAATTTTTTGGGATTGATGGTTGATATGCTCACCTCAAAAACAAGTTTATTCGGCCGTAAAAACTCATTTGTTAAAAAAAAATTAAAGATAGCTAAACAATTTTCGCGATTTTTTTGTCTAGTTAATCATTCATTAACATTAAACAAAAAAATATGGAGCATTTGAAAATTGCTAGCGACAATTATGTTGCGTTTACGTTCTTTATTGGAACGATGGCTATGATGGCTGCATCAGTATTTTTCTTTTTTGAGTTGAACAACACTTCTCAAAAATGGAGAACATCGGTATTGGTGTCTGGTCTTATTACTTTCATTGCGGCTGTTCACTATTACTACATGAGAGGTTACAATCTCGAAACAGGAGACTCTCCTACCTTCTTTCGGTATGTAGACTGGATCCTGACTGTACCTTTGATGTGTGTTGAGTTTTATTTGATAACCAAAAAAGCAGGAGCCAAAATTGGATTACTTTGGAAGTTGATCTTCGCTTCTTTGGTAATGTTAGTAACCGGTTATTTTGGAGAAACCCTCGATCGTGCTCATAGCGTATTATGGGGCGTAATTTCCGGTATCGCTTATTTCTATATTGTATATTTAATATGGTTTGGCGAAGTTGCTAAGCTTGCACAAACAGCGGGTACACAAGTAGCCAAAGCAACACGCGTGCTTGCCTGGTTTGTATTAGTAGGTTGGGCTATTTACCCATTAGGATATATTTTAGGTACACCGGGTGGTTTATTTGGTGTTCAGCTAGTGGCAGACCCTGCGGCTGCTACACATGCTATGGATATTGTATATAACATTGCAGATGCCATTAACAAGATTGGATTTGGATTAGTAATCTATGCGTTAAGCAGAAACGCCGAAAACTAATTCTTAGTCATGTATGATTACTAAAGGATGATGCTTATCATAAAGTATCATCCTTTGGTTTATATACCGTTCTCGTTTCTTTCAAAATTTTAGCCTTCATGCACACCGAAAATTCCATCAACACAAATACACAAGAGGTTAACTACCTTTTTCTGGGATTAGGTGCGGCCAATACTTTGCTATTGATGCAGATGCATAAGCATAAACTGCTTGACAAGAAAAAAATTACCATTATCGATCCCGATTATACCGCACTTACCCAAAAAACCTATTGCTTTTGGGGAACTGAAACAGCGTATAAAGAGCTTGGCTTAGAAGATCATATCACGCATATTTGGAAGCGATTAATAGTAAACGATAAACAACCTGAATCTATCACGCCATTAGCGTATGTACATATACCGGGCAGTTCCATATACCATTTAGCTAAATCCATTGTTGATGAGTACCATATTGAGATCATCACGGAACCCTATCATAAACCTGTAGAGAAGCCCGATAGTAAATTTGTTTTCAAACTCGAAAATCGTTTGCTACTTGCTGATAAAGTATTCGACAGCAGACCACCACAATTTGAAAATCCTAAAAAAAACCAAAGTCATTTATGGCAATCTTTCATCGGATGGAAGATTAAATCCAAAGAAAAGAATTTCGATACTTCCACTGCTATACTGATGGATTTTGACATTGATCAACTTGATACTTGTCAGTTTGTGTACCTATTACCGTTTTCTTCTGAGGAAGCATTGGTAGAATTAACCCGATTTGGTGAAACCAAGATCACCGAAGCAGAAGCCAATACCATCCTGCAGGAATACTTGTTTAAAAAAAATATTGATTATACCATACAAGAAGTAGAAAAAGGGGTCATACCTATGTCAACTTCCGCATTCAATAACCATTCCCTAGATACAAACTGGATATATACCGGAGCCAAAGCCGGTATGCTTAAACCCAGTACCGGATATGCTTTTAAAGCCATGGCACAAGATGCCTTAGCCATTGCAAGTTCCCTACAAAAAGAAATAACCTATCATAGAAAAAGTAAAAAAAGCAGATTCCTTTTCTATGATAGGCTATTATTAAAAATTTTAGAACAGAAGCCTGATCAAGGTAAAATAATATTCCAATCTTTATTTCATACTATATCTATTCAACGTGTATTGCAATTTTTAGATGAGCAAACAGCTATCCGGGAAGAGATAATTATCTTTTCCAAATTACCTATCAAGGTTTTTCTATTGGCTGCCCTAAAAGATATTTGGTTTACCTGTAAACAGATCTCACCAACGATATTTGCTTTTATTTTTTCTTTGTTGAGTTTGCTACTGGTAAGATTACACTATGCCAATATGGTTTGGGGAATTTTAGCCATTCTTTTCTTTACCTACGGATTATCGCATGGAGCCATAGATCATTTGACAGATAAAAGAATCAACTCTGCAAAAACGCTTGTTCAATTTGTGAGTATTTACATAGCCAAGGGACTACTATTCGCGATATTATGGTGGATAGCGCCTAGAATAGCACTTGTAGGGTTTATCTTATTCTCGGCCTGGCATTTCGGACAGGCAGATTATACCGCATGGAATATAAAAAATGA
>JAIEQT010000625.1 GCA_019747455.1 Chitinophagaceae bacterium
GCGATATTCCCATAATCGACTATTTATTTATCTCACACGATCATTGGGATCATTTGGATTATAAAACCATTGCTAAAATACAACCTACTGTGCATAAGGTTTTTTGTGGATTAGGGGTAAGCGCTCATTTACAAAAATGGGGTTATGATCATTCACAAATTGTAGAAGCCGACTGGAATGAGTTGATGTGGGAAGAAAATGGATTTTCTATAAATAGTGTTCCTGCCCGACATTTTTCAGGTAGATTATTTAAACGTAATCAATCATTATGGATGAGTTATGTGCTACAAACTCCCAGCATGAAAATTTTTATTGGTGGAGATTCAGGGTATGATGATCATTTTCGGAAAATTGGGGAAGATTTTGGTGAATTTGATTGGGCTATATTAGAATGCGGGCAATACCATCCTTACTGGAAATATATTCATATGATGCCTGAAGAAGTTGTTACCGCAGCAAAGGAACTGAGAACCAAAAAAATGATTCCGGTACATTGGGCCAAGTTCAGTTTGGCACTTCATTCCTGGAAAGATCCGGCAGAGCGGGTATCTGGTGCTGCCGAAAAAGAGGGCGTAGACGCGTACTATCCAATGATTGGCGAAAAGCTAAATCTTATATCGCCGGAACAAACTGCCAAATGGTGGGAAACGGTGTAATATCAATACTTACAAATGGGAAAAGACTGTTAATTCCCTTTTTAAAATATGGTTCAATGACCATGCTGAATTAATATTACAGCTTAAATGAATGCCCTTGAGAAAAAATGTACAGGTTCGTTTGGCTTTAGTTTTACTAGTGAACTGTATATTTTTTATATCGGCCAATGCCCAGTTTATTACTATTAGCGGAACAGTATACGATATATCGGCCAGGCGCCCTCTGGAGGCCGTTGCTGTACAAAGCACTTCGGGCAGAGGTACTATTACCGACTCAACAGGCAGGTATGTACTTACTGTTTTGAAAACAGATTCTATCTGGTTTTCCATGATCGGAAAATCTACCATGAAATATGCGATAGATACGATAAGTAATATGGAGAACTTCAATGTGATGATTCATGTGCGTGCGTATGATTTACCTGATGTGAAAGTGCGGAATAATTATTATCGTTTCGACTCTATGATGAATAGAAAAGACTATGCAAAAATTTTTGATTTTAAGAAACCTACGCTAAAAGCTGTTACACCCAGTGGATATAACCCAGGGGCAACTGTTGGCTTCGATTTAGGAGCTATTATTGATATGTTTCGGTTTAAGTATAATCGGAGTATGCTAACCTTGCAAAAGCGATTATTAGAAGAGGAACATGAGAAATATATTAATAGCCGATTCACAAAACCTTTTGTAAAGAAGATCACTAAATTGCAATCGCCGGAATTAGATACGTTCATGCGTAGATACAGGCCTGCCTATGAATTTTTACAGCAAGTAAATGAATTAGAACTTGGCTATTATATAACTAAATGTTTAGAGCAATATAAAGCAGCCCGTTATAATTGGAAGGGTGGTTTATATAGGAGGAGGGATAACTAGTAAGTTATTGTGTTACTGAGTTATTAAGTTACTAATCGCTTAGAAAATACTGTTCTTCAATCTTTATATCGTGCGTCTCTAAAAGCTTTCTGTATTCTTCTTCAAATGTTTTTTTGTGATGATGCTCCTCTTGATTTTTTACATAGTTAATTAAATTTTCTTTAGCGCCAATTGCATATGTAAAAGCGCCGTATCCGTTTTGCCAGCCGTTAAAGTTTGGAAAAAGTTTCTCCGATTTTATATACGAAGCAGACGACAATTTAATATCTTTTACAAGCGATGATAAAGCAATGGTTGGATGTAAGTCTATGATTATATGAATGTGATCTTCTATTCCTCCAATTTGATAATGAACGCATTTATTATTTCTTATGACGGCACCAATGTATTTGAAGAGATCTTCTCTTCTTTCTTTTGTAAGAACCCTTGCTCTTCTCTTTGTACTGAAGACTATTTGGTAGAGGATTTGGGTGTAGGTACTCATATCTACATGAAGTTAGGGCGCGATTTTTTATTCGAAGAGATATAGACGTTTATGTTATGGTTATTTGACTGCTTCGCAGTCGGAGTGTTTGTGTGATTATGTGATATTATGGTTATTTGACTGCTTCGCAGTCAGGAAATAATTACGTGTATATACCTAATGTGCCCGACCCTGAAGGGGTCGAATAATCAATGGGGTCGAATAAAAGAAAGGTATATTTTATTTAATGTAGTGAATCGTTTTGTGGGCCTTAATGCCAAGCAGTTGAATGAGTGGCAGTAATTGTCCGAATCGTGGATCTCTGCTGTGTCCTTGCTTCCATCTATGATAAATTTGTTGGGCGATTACGGCGTTTTTAAAAAGACCAAATACATAGTAGAAATTAATATCGGTAAGATCGCGTCCTGTTTTTTTGGCGTATACATCAATTAGTTCTTGTCTTTTAAAATTACCTGATAGCCAAGTTAAATTGAAATTCGTAAATACATCCCCTTCACCTGCTTCAAACCAATACGCAAGCATAGCACCAAAATCCATCAGGGGATCCCCAACGGTACACATTTCCCAATCGAGAACACCAACTATTTTTTGTAAATCGGCATCAAAAATTACATTATCATATTTAAAATCGTTGTGTAGTAAAGTAGGTTGCTGAGCAGTAGGTCGGTAATTTTTTAACCATGATGCTACTTCGTTCATACTATCGATCGTATCTGTTTCTGCTGCGTAATATCTTTTGATCCATCCTTCTACTTGTCTGCTTACATAACCTTCAGGTTTACCAAGCTGCACTAAGTCGGTTTTTTCGATATCGATAGCATGTAAATCAACAAGCGTATGAATCATTTTTTCGGAGAGGCTTCTAAAAGTTTCTTCGGCAATATTCATTTTCGGGGCATTATGTGCACGCAGAATAATGCCTTCTAATTGTTGCATGATATAAAAGGGAGCGCCTGTAACGCGTTCATCCGCCGAATAAAAAATAGGTGTCGGAATTTTTGAAAAATGGGGGAGCAGGAGTTGTAGTACTTTGTATTCCCTACCCATATCGTGAGCCGATTTAATATTCGCTCCGGGAGGGGGTGTTCTTAATACATAGTGGCCATTATTTGTTTTGATGGCATAGGTAATATTAGAATAGCCGCCAGGATATTGTGTGTGCGACTCAACTGTACCAATAGGAACTTGGTACTCATTGATTATATTATTTAATACTTCTATATTCATTTTATGACAGTTCGATCCCTATGGGATTGGCAAAATTTATAAACTCAATTTACTTACCCTTACTCATCCCATATTTTTTTAAAATACCCAGTGCTAGGCTTTGTTTGTGCACCTCATCAGCGCCATCCCATATGCGCGCGCCCCGTTCGTGTTGATATAAATTAGCGAGCATGGTTACGTCGGAAATACCCATGGCGCCATGTACTTGAATAGCCCTGTCTAATACCTGTAAAAACATATTAGCTACATAGAATTTGATTCCGGAAATTTGATCCCGTACTGCCGGTGCACCATACAGATCTATATTATGCGCAGTACGTAATACCAATAGTCTGCAAGCATCAATGGCCACTCTGCTTTCTGCAATGAATCCTTGAATAAATTGTTTTTGTCCGAGTAAAACACCTTCTTCCATTTCGCGAGATACTGCACGCTTACACATGAGGTCGAAAGCTTTTTCTGCGATACCGATCCAACGCATGCAATGATGAATTCTTCCCGGACCTAATCTTTCCTGTGCTAAACGAAAGCCTTGATTTTCTTCACCTATTAAGTTGCCGACAGGTACGCGGCAATTCGTATATTTTATTTCAGCATGGCTCGCCCAGCCTTCGCCGGGCTCTCCGAATACGGGAATATTCCTTACTAATTCATACCCCGGCGTATCGGTAGGAACAATAATCATACTGGCCCTTTCGTGCGGCTTACCGGATGGGTTGGTAACAGCCATCACAATAGCAAAAGAAGCACCGTCGGCCGCAGTAGTAAACCATTTATGTCCGTTAATGATATATTCATCTCCTTCACGTACAGCTGTAGTGGCCATTCTTGTGGGGTTGGAACCAGCAAACTCAGGCTCGGTCATAGAGAAGCAGCTTCTAATGTTTCCTTCGAGTAAAGGATGTAAAAATTTTTCTTTGATGGTAGCAGATCCAAATTTGCTGATTAACTCTGTATTACCAATATCGGGGGCTTGTGCGTTAAAAGTATATTGTCCGTAATAAGGTGCTAAGGAAAGAATTTCACTTACTTGTCCGAACTCGCATAATGTTAAACCCATGCCGCCTTCGGCGGCAGGTAGGTGACAATTCCACCAACCCTTCGCTTTTACTAATGCTCTTTTTTGGGTTAATATTTTTTCTGTTTCTTTGAACGGACGCGTAGTATGATCTACTTCCAATGGAACAAGTTCGGTAAGTACAAATTCCTTTATCTGCGGTAATAAATCTTTAATTCTATCTGTAATAAAAATCGGTTCCATATTAAATAGTTACGCCGCCATCGGCCGTGAATAATGTACCGGTACAATAACCTGATGCATCAGATGCAAGGAATAAAGCCAGTGCCGCAATCTCCTCTACTGTACCCATACGGGCAATAGGAGCCTGCTTTACAAAATGATGTAACCATTTTTCATTTTGCCATAATGCTTCGGAGAATTTTGTTTTTATTAAACCCGGACAAATAGCATTTACGCGAATATGATCGGCACCCCATTCTTTAGCAGTAACACGGGTAAGCATATTAAGAGCGGCTTTTGATACAGAGTAAATTCCTAATCCCGGATCGGGGGTGTTACCGGCAATAGAGCTAATATTAATAACAGATCCACCACCTCTGGCTTTCATGATTGGGTATACTAATTTACTTAATTCAAAAGGGGCTTTCACATTTACATCCATAATTTTATCAAAGGCCCATTCCTCACAAGCTACAACAGGACCGAATACCGGATTGCTGGCTGCATTATTTACCAAGATATCGATGCCTCCAAATTGGGCTACTGTTTTTTCAACTAATTCTTTGCAAGCGCTAATATCGCCCGCATTTCCGGCGAAGCCGATACATTGGCCTCCCTGGTTGGTAATGGCGGCAGCCACTTTATCAAGATCTTCTTGTTTGCGAGAATTTATGACAACTTGGGCA
>JAIEQT010000027.1 GCA_019747455.1 Chitinophagaceae bacterium
GGCAGGTGGAAAAAAGAGGGAAAGGTGAAATGTCGGAAGAAGAAAGATTAATGCTTGATAATAAGTATGCTGAAAATCACAGCTTCACCAACGACATCAAACTGATTTTGCGTACGATTCCGGCATTACTCCAAACAGAAAGTGTTTAGTTTACTTTCTCCCATTCTTTTGTATCAAAATTATATTGTTTAATAACCCTGGCCGGATTACCTACGGCAACCGAATAGGGGGGGATATTTTTTGTAACCACGGCACCTGCAGCAATTACACTATGTTTACCCACTGTAACGCCGGCTGTGATCACAGCATTTGCAGCTATCCAGCAATCATCTTCAATATGAATAGGGGCTGTAAGAATTTTTTGTGCATGAATCGGTAAATCCGGATTTCTATACTCATGGTTTAGCGCACTAGCTACAATATTCTGTGCAAAAATGACATTATTGCCTACATGAATTGGGCCAATCAATACATTGCCCATACCTATAAGGGTGTTGTTACCAATATGTACATCACCAACGCCATTATTAATCGTACTAAAATCTTCTATAATACTATTTGCCCCTAAACGGAAGGCATTGAAAGGCAAAACATCTATTCTTGTTCTGCGGCGAATAGATGCCCCGCTCCCTTTTTTATGGATGAATGGATTTACAAACCACTTCACCCAAAGTCGGGGTCGGGCCTCACCAGTTGGTACCAGCATCCAGTGTACCCATTTTTTGATGGAAGGGTTTTCTTTAATTTTTTGTTTTATTGACATTTGTGGATTGTTTCTGTATATAATTATAGGGGTTTTACTACACCGTGGATGTATAAATTTATTATCTTTAGGTATATAAGAATCAATGATTTAGATAAAATTATTCTTTTTATTTGGAAAAAAATATCAAAAAATTAGCCGCCATTAAACTTCGCCTGGCTTCCACTGCATTTTTTAAGGCCGGATTGCTTTCCTTTTCGTTACTTTTTGTTTTTCAAAGTAGCGCTCAAGAGTCGATGATCCCTGAATTGTCGTATCCATTTTTGGAAAAACTTATTTTACTCGCCAAACAAAATTACCCTCGCGTAAAGGCTTTGAAAGCGCGTAATACGATTGCCGCGTTAAATGTAAAACGTGCTAAAATGAGTTGGTATGATTTTCTAGCTGTATCAGCCTTTTATAGCCCTAATACATCGGTTCAGTTAACGAATACCTCTCTAACGGGTGTTCAGGTAGGGCTTTTTGTAATCGTAGGCAACTTGCTTGCAAGAGGACCTGCTGTAAAGCAGGCTAAAGAAGAGTTGGCAGTTGCCAGATATACGGCAGAAGAGTTCGACCTCACTATTGAAAAGAACGTGAAGGAAAGATACTTCCGGTATATGCAACAACTTACCATCTTGAAATTACAGAGCCAATCAGCACTTGATCAAGAGTCTATTTTAAAACAAATGAAATATCGTTTTGAGCGGGGAGAGGAGAGCTACGAAACATATAGCAGGGCTTTGATATCTACAACCGAATTCAGAATGCGATTAATAGATGTGGAAGCCTATATTCTACAAGCAAAAAGTAGTTTAGAGGAATTGATCGGCCAAAAATTGGAAGACGTTAAATAATGCAGCTCAGTAAGTTCATAAAATTACTTTATAAGCGAAAATACGTACTCGTAGTAGTGCCTTTAGTGGCGGTTATTATTACGTATTTTCTGGTAAGAAAACTTCCCGATACATACAGGTCGCATGCTCGTATTTCAACCGGCTTGGTTGATCAATCACAACAGATATTGAATTCAGAAATACTTTCTCAGGAATTAAAAATCCAGCAAGGGTTTAGTAATCTGATTGAAATATTAAGATTGAAAAAAACATTCGATCAGCTTTCTTATAGATTAATCATTCATGATCTAACAGATAAAAAACCATACCGGCAAGCCAGTAAATTAGTAAAGCAGTTGAATCCCAGTGCCAGGGCACACGCTTTAGAAGTATACAGAGAAAAACTTGCGAAACGAGAATCTCTTTCTTTATGGGATGATGATCAAAAAGGGTTGAATTTGGTACTGGCCTCCATGGGTTATGATGAGGTTTCTTTGCAGAAGAAAATAATTACTTATCGCGTAGGAAACAGCGATTTTATTGATGTTGAATTTGAATCTGAAAATCCCTTCCTATCGGCCTACGTTGTTAATACGCTGATCAATGAGTTTTTTGATTATTACGGCATATATATCAAAAATAATCAGCAAAGAACTACCAATTTATTAGATACACTCATGAAGCAGAAGTATGAAGTAATGAGTGAAAAAATGAAAGAATTACGCGATTATAAAATTAAGAATAGGGTATTGAATTTGAATGAACAATCCAGGATACTATTCTCACAGATTACTGATTTTGAAACAAGGCTTCAAGTTGCCAAGCGGGATGTGGCAGCATATAATGCAGCTATAAAAGGGATAAATGACAAGTTCGACCCCAAAGACAGAAAATATTTAGAGAGTGTTGTAGTAGATATTAACCAAAAAATTATTGGGACGCGCGAGCAATTGAAGCAGGCTACAGCCGATCTCATAAAAAGTAACTATGGCGCTAAGCAAAAAGCGAAACAAGATTCAATACGAAAAGTACTAGGTGATGAAATATTAGAAAATACGGATCGGTTGATAACCAGCCCATTGGTTACTAAACAAAACTTGATTTCTCAATTGATTAATACCGAGTTATCCAGGGATATTGCGGAAGGAAGCATACCTGTATTAGAAAGTGAGATCAGAGACCTCAATGAAAAATTTGATATCCTGGTTCCTCATGAGGCAACTATACAAAACTATGAACGTGGTGTAGATGTGGCCGGTAGGGAGTACCTGGATATGCAAAACCGATATAATCGTTCTAATCTCGAATCGAGTGTTGGTATCAGTTTATGACAGGTTGAAATGGCTATGCCAGGCCCGCCGATACCTTCTAAAAAAATGCTTTTAGTGGCTTTATCGGGCATCGTAAGTTTTGTATTCTGTTTTGTTACGCTGTTCGTTATATTCTATTTAGATAACTCAATACAAAATGTACAGGATCTTGCCAATCAAACAAAAATGCCTGTACTTTCCTATTTGCCTTTTATTAATACGGCCATGCTAGATTTAACGGAAGTATGGAAAAATCAATCGCAAACAAATCGAAAAACCATTGCTTTTAAAAATCTGATCAGGTCTCTAAGATTTGAGTTAGAAAGAGAAATGGGTGGTAAAAAGATATTAGCTATTACAAGCGTAGTGCCGGAAGAAGGTAAAAGTTTGATTGCTTTGGGTTTAGCTTTTGCCTATTCGATGGTAAATAAAAAAGTATTGTTGATAGATGGTAATTTCGATAAACCTACTATAACTGAAACAACTAATACCCCTTTTTATGTAGAGGATTTCTTTAAAAACAGAATTTCTGTTGCTGAGATTATGAATGATACTAAAATCAGCGTGTTAGGTAATAGAGGTGCCGACATTTCTCTTTTTGAGTTTTGTGAAGAAAGTATTGTTAAGCCTAAACTAGCTTATGTGAGAGATATGTTTGATGTAATCATTATTGAAGCTCCCGCTTTGGATAAATTAAATAAGTCAAGAGAGTGGATCGTATTATCGGATAAAGTTCTCGGGGTATTTCAAGCCGGTGCAACGATTAGGCAGAATAGAAAGCAGCACGTGGCGTATTTAGAACGACTTGGTCCTGCTTTTGCGGGATGGGTTTTAAATAAAGTATCTATAAACCGATTAGAAAAAGTGCCTAAATAATAAATAACTCATGAGCCACTTGACGTCTTTTTTGTGGTATTTTTTTCAAATAGCCATCGGCTATAATCTGGTAATGCCTCTATGCTTATTTCTCATCTATCAATGCATTCCCAAAAGAAAAGAAGGTTCTTCAGCAGATACGGTAGAAGCAGATTATGCGATTATTGTAACTGCTTATGAGCAAACAGATTTATTACCCAATGTGGTAAGATCTCTATTAGCATTGAATTACAATAACTATCTTGTATATGTTGTTGCTGATAAATGTGATATTAGTAATCTTTATTTCGATTCGGATAAAGTCATTTTGTTGCGGCCAGAAGAAACACTCGCCAGTAATACACGATCTCATTTCTATGCTATCAATCGGTTCAAAAGGCAGCATGATCGGCTCACTATTATCGATAGTGATAATATTGTGGACCCCAATTATTTGCATGCATTAAATCAGTATTTTAATAAAGGGTTTAAGGCAGTGCAGGGGTTACGAGACGCTAAAAATATTGATACAACCGTAGCGGCACTGGATGCAGCAAGAGATATTTATTATCATTACTATGATGGCAAATTGTTATTCGAAGTGGGTTCGTCTGCTACACTATCAGGTTCAGGAATGGCTTTTACAGTAGCCCTGTATAAAACCTGCTTAGGGCATCTGGATATTACCGGTGCAGGATTTGATAAAATTTTGCAGAAGCAGATAGTAGCGGCAGGGGAAAGAATTGCTTTTCAGCCGAATGCAATAGTATATGATGAAAAAACATCAAGAACCGATCAACTCGTTAATCAACGCGCTAGATGGATCAATACCTGGTTTCGCTATTTCTCATTTGGATTTGGATTAATTGGCCGTGGTATCAGGAATCTTAGCTGGAATCAGTTTTTATTCGGACTAACACTGGTTCGTCCGCCTTTATTTATTTTTTTATTGCTTTCCGTTATATTAATGGGGGTAAATGTTTTTGTTGATTTTACAATTGCGGTTTATTGGTTTCTGGGATTCTTAGCATTTGTACTTGGGTTCTTAATAGCTTTACTAAATAATCCAACACCCCCCTTTGTGTATCGTTCTTTATGGGGTATTCCAAAATTTATTTTTTTTCAGGTCATTTCATTGGTAAAAGCCAGAGCTGCTAATAAACGTTCTGTGGCAACCAAGCATTACCATAAAAAATGAATATGGAATTCAAAAAACTGGTTCAATTTTTCTTGCAAAAACTATTCGGCATAAAAATCTATTTGTATTGCTTTGGGATATATAGGGCGCTGTTAAAAATTTATTTTCCAGATTCTCATCTACAACAGTTTATATCTTTAGCGAATCGTAAGGAAGGGGATATACTCGATATCGGATCGAATGCGGGTACTTACAGTATATGTTTTGCAAAGAAAATGCCGCATAAATATATTGTTGGATT
>JAIEQT010000113.1 GCA_019747455.1 Chitinophagaceae bacterium
CATCCATTTGTTGAAAAACGGATAGTTCCATAAGAAATCAAGAATGCACCAAATGTAAAGGCATCACTCATCAAAAAATACCACATCATAAGTTTGCCGTACTCTACATTGAAGGGGCTTTTACCACCTCCCCATAATTTAGTTCCCGGTGCTGTTGCAGTTGTTGCCATAAAGCTCATTCGTTTCGTTTACAAAAGTATTGGCTAGACGCCAAAAAAGCTGCATAAAAGTCAACTTTTTTATGCTTATCCGATCCAATTATAAAATATGAATAAATAAATCCAAAGTATATCTACAAAATGCCAGTAAGTACTCACTAATTCTATCGGCATACTGCTGTATTGTTTCACCCTTCCTGCATACGCTCTGATAAATATCACTAAAATGGCTATTACGCCACCCAATACATGGAGCATATGCAAACCGGTGATAACGAGTAAGAAAGAAGCCGCGGAATTACTCTTAGCGCCTGTTAAAGCAATATTCCTTGCTTCTAAGTTCTGAAAACCCAATACCTGTAGTATCATAAAAAGCACCCCTAATGCGGCGGTAATTGTAATTAAATTTCTGTAACGCCCCATTTCACGGGTTTTAAAAGATTTACCCGCTAAGTGAATAGTTACACTGCTAAGTAGTATTACAAAAGTTGAGTACCAAAAAACCGTTGGCAATTCAAACTCCAGCCAACTACTCTGGTTCTTTTTTACGATATACGCACTTGTTAAACCTGCAAACATCATCACAATACTACCCATGGCAACCCATAAAGTAAATTTGTGTGGATGAATTCTTTGTTGTTCTGTCATATTATACGTCTCTTAATAACCCAATAACTTAATAACTAAAACTATACTCTATCACCCTATCACCTATCACCTCCACCCGCTACCCCTTATCTGCCAATAATGCTAAAAGAACAATTGGCAAATAGATATAGCTACTAAACATAACCCTTCTGGCAGCCTTCACATCCATACTCATATATAATCGCATACTTTGAATAACCATTACGATATTACAAGCCATTACAATCCATAAACTAACAATACCTGTTAACCCAAAATAATAAGGTAATACGCCTACCGGAATCATCAATACAGAATACATCACTGTTTGAACGGCAGTAAACTTGGTAGGCCCGGTTTTGGCGGGTAATAATTTAAAACCAGCCGTTGTGTAATCATTATGCGCCACCCAGGCTATTGCCCAAAAGTGGGGGAACTGCCATAAAAATTGCATGCCGAATAATACCCAACCCCCGGCCGAAAAATCGTCGTTACCAGCAACCCAGCCGATTAAGCATGGTAGCGCCCCAGGTAAGGCCCCCACTAAAACGGCAATAGAATTTACTTTCTTTAATGGGGTATAAATAAAAGCATATAAAACCAAACTGAATGCAGATAATAAAGCAGATGAGATATTGAAAAAATACCCCATCATTAATACCCCGGCAATACCAGCAAGTGCAGCAAAAGTTAGTGCTTCTGAAACAGACATAGCACCACTGGCAACAGGGCGCTTGGCCGTTCTTTTCATCATGGCATCGGTATCTTTTTCTACTGCCTGATTAATAGCATTTGCACTACCGGTAACCAACATGCCCGCTATAAAAAGTAAGATAATCATAAACCAATCGTAGGCCACCACTTTGGGTGCGAGCAAATAACAAATAACACAGGAGAATACCACCGTAAAACTCAACGTGAATTTGATCAATGCAAAATAGTCTTTCACTTTGGTAGCGAGCGAAAAAGAAGTTGAATGTGCCGGTGTATCCGAAGTTTTTATCATGTAGTGCAGTAAAGGCTATTAAAACAATGCTCCCGATTTTCGCCGGGAGCATTGAGAATCTTATGCTAATTAATGGTGACTCTCATCGTCGCCAATAGGTTTTGTTTGTGGGATAAACTCTTTTCCATCTTTTCCATAATCATACGCCCAACGATAAACCTCCGGAATTTCACCCACCCAGTTACCATGACCAGGTCTGATTGGCGTAGTCCACTCTAAAGTATTCGCACCCCAAGGATTCTGTGTAGTTACCTTTCTTCCCTTGAAAATAGAATAGAAGAAGTTGATCAAGAATAAAATTTGCACAGCAAATACAATCATAGCAACTGTACTGATAAAGCGGTTTAATTCAGCGAACTGCTTAAAGCTTTCCCAAACACTATAATCATAATATCTGCGTGGCATACCAGCTAACCCTTCATAGTGCATAGGCCAGAAAATCATATAAGCACCTGCTATGGTAATCCAAAAATGGATATAGCCTAAGTTATTATTGAGATAGCGACCATACATTTTAGGGAACCAATGGTAGATACCCGCAAACATGCCGAACATACTAGCTACACCCATTACAATGTGGAAGTGTGCAATAACAAAGTATGTATCATGTAAGTGAATATCTAAGGCAGAGTTTCCTAGCCAAATACCAGTTAAACCACCGGAGATAAATAAGCTAACGAAACCAATAGCGAAAAGCATACCCGGCGTAAAACGGATATTACCTCTCCATAATGTAGTGATCCAGTTAAATACTTTGATAGCAGAAGGAACGGCGATCAATAAAGTAAGTAATACGAAGATAGAACCTAAGAAAGGATTTAACCCTGTTACGAACATGTGGTGCGCCCATACCAGGAACGCTAATATAGCAATCGCAAATAGAGAACCAATCATGGCCATATAACCAAAGATGGGTTTGCGAGAGTTTACAGATAAAATTTCTGATACCATACCCATGGCTGGTAAAAGAATGATATATACTTCAGGGTGACCTAAGAACCAGAATAAGTGTTGGTATAAAATAGCACTTCCTCCTTCATTAGGTAAGGCTCCAACACCATTTACAAAAATATCAGACAAATAAAAGCTGGTTCCAAAGTTTCTATCGAATATCAATAAAATAAAGCCAGAGAATAATACCGGGAATGAAAGTACACCTAGTACAGCAGTAAAGAATAGTGCCCAGATAGTAAGCGGTAGGCGCGTCATGCTCATACCCTTTGTACGCATATTCAATACCGTTGCGATATAATTTAAACCACCCAATAAAGAAGATACTACGAATAATGCCATGGATACTAACCATAAATCCATACCTGTTTTAGAACCTGGTGAAGCATCACCTAAAGCACTGAGCGGAGGATAGGCAGTCCAACCGCCACTGAATGGTCCATTCTCTACAAAAATCGAAGATAACATGATCACACTTGCTGCAAAGAAGAACCAATAGCTCAACATATTCATAAATGGAGAAGCCATATCACGCGCACCTACTTGCAGAGGTATAAGAAAGTTAGCGAAGGTTCCACTCAAACCGGCTGTCAATACGAAGAAAACCAGCACGGTACCGTGCGTAGTTACTAACGCATAATAGGCTTGGGGGGTAATTTTACCACCATCGGCCCACCACTTCCCTAATAAATCTTGCAACCAGGGGAAGCTGGCGTCAGGATAACCTAATTGTAAACGGAAAAGTACACTCATTAAACCACCTAGTACAGCCCATACCATCCCTGTTATCAGGAACTGTTTAGCAATCATTTTGTGATCCTGACTGAAAACGTACTTCGTGATGAAGGTTTCATGATGATGGTGCTCACCATGATGATCACCATGTACATCGTGGTGTGTACCTGCTGCCGCAGGAGCTTGGAAAACGGCTTCGTTACTCATACACTGTTCTTTGTTTATATAAACAACCGCTACTATAAGTGGTTGTTGTTTGTTCTACATTTTTGCTACAACTTTTGCTGCGGCTTCAACGGGCTTAGCAGCAATCTTAACGGTGTCTGCCGGTTTAGCAGCATTCGGATCTTTCTCGGGGAATAAGGTTGCATAAGCCGATTTTAATCCGGCCATCTTCGCATCAAATTCTTCCTGATCTAATACATCAATTACACCTTTCATAGAATAATGCCCATTACCACACATTTGATCGCAACTGATTTCATACTGGAAATTGGGATTGCCTGTGATCTCTTTCATTTCTTTTGTGGTGTACTTCGGTGTAAACCAAATAGTAGTAGGTATACCCGGCACAGCATCCATTTTCATTCTAAAATGAGGTAAGCCTACATCATGAATTACATCTCTGGAACCAATTACCAATTTAACGGGTCTTCCTTTAACGAGGTACATGGTTTGTTCCATAACAATATCGTCTTGTACCATCTTATCTTCCCAGATCAACCCTAACGGATTGGTAGCATTATCGATATTCTTGAAATATTTCTTACCCAACACAGCATCCTTACCGGGATATCGATAAATCCACCCGAATTGTTTACCGGTAACTTCTACAACCATGGCATTTTGAGGAGCATCGCCGGTAAATAAGAACCAGTTACGCAAACCAATAACTACAAGCACAGTTAGTGCAATAGCCGGCACCACCGTCCAAATAACTTCTAATTTATTATCATGCGGAAAGAAATATACTTTACGCTTATCGCTTTCTTGATATTTATAAGCAAACCAGAATAATACAATTTGTGTAGCAATAAATACAACTCCTGTTACCGCTAATGTTACCCATAACATAGAATCTACTCTGGCACCCTCTACGCTGGCAGCATCGTGTACAAGTAACGTTTTTTTGTAGTATAGTTCATTACAGTACCATACGCCTACTAAACCGAGTACCAAAAAGGTAACCATCATAAATCCATTGATCTTATTGTCTTGCTTGCGGGTTCTTTCCTCTCCTTTAAGAACTGCTACATATTCACTTGCTTTTGCAATCTGAAAAATGACTACAAACACAAGAACCGTTACCGCGATGATTAAAAACATTGTCATAGTATGATAAATATTATATTGAATTATACCTGATGAATTACACTTTCTTTAAGGAATGGGTGATACTTAGCGATCAAAGGTTTGCTTGCCAATGATCTTCCTACAAATAGTATCAGTGTTCCTACAAAGAAGGCGAGTATTCCGAAATCTAACCAGCCTAATGTTACATGTTCTTTACTTAAAGAGCCCATTACCATTTGGTAGAAATCGATCCAGTGTCCAAAGATGATCAATACTGCCATAAAAGTTACTAATGTGTAATTTCTCTTTGCTGCACGCTTCATTAAGATCAACAAAGGGCACAAGAAGTTAATAATTAGGTTGAAGAAGAAAATGCCTTTATACGGCCCTTGTACCCGATGTTTAAAGTATACTGTTTCCTCAGGAATATTGGCATACCAAATAAGCATGTACT
>JAIEQT010000100.1 GCA_019747455.1 Chitinophagaceae bacterium
AATGATATTTTTTATATTTTCCATATTCTTGGCCACGAAAATACGCGTTCGTCATTTTTATCCTCAAAAAAACAAATCATTGGTTTATATTGAGTGTCCAATCAAATGACTGCTATATGAAAAAACCGGTTTTCACCATTCTATCTATTGCTATTGCTGCCACTATTGTTGCTCAACGTCCGCAAGGCGCTCCACCGAGTTCAGGAAGCGCAACCACATCAGCTCCTGCTACCACACCTACATCTCAAGACGCAAAAGCAGCCGGCTATAATATTCCTTTCAATCCTGATGCCAGCTCTAGTATTGAGCGCGAAGTAACCATTAAGGGCAATAGGGTTCCTTATAAAGCTACCACCGGCACTATGCCTGTTTGGGATAAAGACGGTAAAGTAGAAGCTGGTTTGTTTTATGTATATTATGAAAGAACAGATGTAAAAGATAAGGCTACCCGCCCGTTGGTTATTTCGTTCAATGGTGGTCCGGGTACCGCTTCTGTATGGATGCATATTGGATATACCGGTCCGCGTTTATTGAATATTGATGATGAGGGATACCCGATACAACCATATGGATTTAAAGACAATCCTCAATCAATACTGGATGTTGCTGATATAGTGTATGTAGACCCTGTGAATACCGGTTTTTCCAGACCTATTAATAATACCATTCCTGGTTCTCGCTTTTTCGGAGTTCGTGCCGATATTCAATATCTCGCAGAATGGATCAATACTTTTGTAAGTAGAAATAATCGTTGGGCATCTCCCAAATACCTTATTGGCGAAAGCTATGGTACCACAAGGGTTTCAGGCCTGGCTTTGGAATTACAAAATAGTCATTGGATGTTTTTCAATGGTGTTATTTTAGTTTCTCCTACTACATTAGGTATCGAAAGAAGTCCACGTGAAGCGGCTGCTTTGCGTTGGCCTTATTTTGCCGCTACGGCCTGGTATCATAAAAAACTACCTGCCGATCTACAGCAGAAAAAATTAGCTGCTTTCTTACCGGAAGTAGAAGAGTTTACCATGAATGAATTATTACCTGCGATTAATAGGGGGTGGCATATCGATCCGGCAAAGAAAAAACAAGTGATCGCTAAAATGGCACGCTACTCAGGCATTTCAGAAAAAGTGATTGATCAAAATAATATGGATGTTTCTACTAATTTATTTTGGAAGGAATTATTACGGGAAGAAGGATTTACAGTTGGTCGCTTAGATTCTCGTTATAAAGGCGTTGATAAAGAAAATGCAGGTGATGGTCCGGATTATAATGCAGAATTAGTTTCTTGGGAACATTCCTTTACGCCCGCCATTAATATGTACTTGCGAGAAGAGTTAAAGTACAAAACCGATATGCGTTACTATATATTTGGCCCAGTAAACCCATGGGATAGAACAGGAGATCGCACGGGTGATAATTTACGTATGGCCATGGCTGAAAATCCTTTCTTACATGTATTGGTACAGTCAGGATACTATGATGGTGCCTGTGATTATTTCAACGCTCAATATAATTTGTGGCAGATGGATCCGAATGGTAGATTAAAGGATCGGATGCACTGGGAGGGTTATGAAAGCGGACATATGATGTACCTCCGCAAAGAAGATCTGGAAACCAGCAACGAGAATTTGCGCAAGTTTATTAAAAAAACGATGACCAAGGGACAGCCTGCAAAGTACTAGGCGGCTTGTTGGGTGAGGTGAAGTGTTTAGTATAATTATATTGAACCGATAACTTTTAATTAAATTAAAAAATTACTGTCTTTTATTTTTTGAATTAAACAAAAGATTATTGAAAGTAATTTCTACATAATGAATATTTACTGCTGTTATAAGTTTTACCGTTATGCCAGTAGGAATCTCATCTGTTTCGTTAATTGTATATGTTGTGGTTTTACCATAAACAACATTTCCCAGTGAATCAATTTTTGACACAATGACCAGATATTCAGAAGTAACATTTGCTCTAATTAATTGATCCCATTTTTGAAAAAATAAATTTTTCTCATTTTCTTTTTTGGTAGTTTCGGTAATCACACAAAGCGTGTCAATCTTTTCGTTACTGTTATAAGTAGATTGTTTGATATATCTAAGGCCTTTGGGGTATAGGTTACCGAAAAATTTAACCGGACGATAATAGTAGTTCGGATTATTTTTTTCTCTCACAAGTTCTGATAACCCTTCCGGATTAATTTTTTTATATTGATCATAAGAAAGACCCGGTTTATATTTATAATCGTTTAAAAGACTATCCACAAACCGATTAATCTTCAGTACTTCGGATAATTTTTTCGCTTTCTTATTTTCCTCTCGTTCTTTTTTTGCATTTTCGGTTTTATCATATTCCTCCTTTGTACTTGGGTACTTAGTCAGTAATTCATATACCACAAACACTTCTCTGAACTTATCTTCCAGGGCAGTATTGGATTCATAATTCTTGATATAGTACCCTGTGTTTTTTCTGAGTGAATCGAGCAGGCCGAAACTGTAATTGCCTTTATCTAGCAGCAGTTTCTGGGTCATAATCCGCAAGTAAAGGATTTTTGGGTTGATGCTGCCCAGCATTTTTTCGGTTTCATCCAGCTTGGTCAGCGCTTCCTTTAAATTACCATTGTTGTAAGCCTCCTCGGCTTGCTCATACTTGATTCTTGCAATAGTGCTTTGACCTATCACAGTCAAATGAAAGCCGGTTAGTAGCAGAAGAATAAGTAGCCGTTTCATATCGTATCAATTGATTCCAAAAATCGAATGTTTCGATTTTTTTAATTCTATTGAATTAATTTATCAATTAAATCTTCAAAAAATTCTGTATAATCCAAAAATGATTCATGTCGGAACCAAGAAACAATTACGGTTTTTCCATCTTTTGTCCACTCATATTTTCCTTCTTTTTTATTTTTGATAACGGGGAGTGCTTCAAGACCAAATACATTATTGTATTGGTTTTTATAAAATTTACTTTGGGTATTAAAGTCATATTCAGCTGAATATACGTTGAACTTCTTTTTAGTTTCGGTAATTTTTCTGAACCCTACAATTTTATTATTAGCGTTCACATAAACAGCAAATTTAGGCTGTGCCTCGGAAGTGATTATTCTTAAATTAGGGAAAGATTTACTTGTTTCTGCCTTTGTTTTAAGAAAATAAGCAGGGTTATTTTTTTTTGCAATTTCTAGTGATTGGCCCAATTTCCACCCATCAACAAAAAAAAGTTGAGACAATGTTGTAACCCATCTCACTGAATCTGCCAATTTCTTTTCTGCTTTAGCTTTTTCCTCTATTTCCTTTTTTGTAATTTCGATTTTATCGAATTCCTCCTTAGTGCTTGGATACTTAGTCAGTAATTCATATACCATAAACACTTCCCTGAACTTATCTTCCAGCGCAGTATTGGATTCATAATTCTTAACATAGTAAGCTGTATTTTTTCTGAGCGAATCTAGCAGACCAAAGCTATAACTTCCTTTGTCTAGCAATAATTTCTGTGTCATGATTCGCAGGTAAAGAATTTTGGGGTTACTGCTGCCAAGGATCTTTTGGGTTTCATCTAGTTTAATAAGCGCCTCCTGTAGATTACCATTGTTGTAGGCTTCCTCCGCTTGTTCGTATTTTATTTTTGCAATGGTACTTTGGCTTATCGAAGTAAAATGAAAAAAAATTAATAGCAGACTAATTAATAACTGTTTCATATTTGCATCTATTGGTTCCAGAAGTCGGATGTTGCCGGTATTTTTTTAGCATTGGGGTCTTTTTTTTTGTTACCCCAGAAATCAGTGTCCTCTGACCCGGTTGCAAAGCCGGGCCTACCCTTGTATTGTAAAGACTGTATGTTGCCTCCAGTTTTGGTATATATGTCTTTCATCGCATTTTGCATGGCTTCTGCCTCTTCGCGGCTGGCATAGTAGCCATGTAGTGTTTTGGGTAATGGGCTTAGCGCATTGATCTCTTTTTCTATCACAGACTTTAATGGCCATGTTCCATCATTATAGCGGACCAATGGAAAAACATTCGAGATGTGCATCACGGCCTGTTTCTCTGTTATGCGGGTAGAGTCGAAAGCATAAATAAAAAAGTAAATTACATTTTCTTGAATCTTTGAGGAAGCAACAGGTATAGCTGTTTTTGGAAATTTATGGAAGAGTTCGTTTCTGAGTGCAGCCAGCATTTTTTTTCTTTCTATTTCCATATTGGCTTCTGCTAGTTTTTTCTTTCGCTCTAATTCCAGTGCGGCCTTTTCCCTTTCTTTTTCTGCTTTGGCATTACTAATATACCCGCCAATCAGCTTGCTGGCGGCATTAAATCCGTTATCAATAGTACTGCCACTGCTGTACAGCATATCTGCTTTTGCGGCAAATCCTGCATTCATCTGCTGCTTCATAGTTTCAGCAGCCGCATCCATTCGCTGAATGCGTGCACTAAAATCAGCATTCAACTCCTCTATGGATGCATATAATTCTTTCAATTTTGTTGATTCCTTGATTTCATTCTTGGCCCTTTCAACAGCGGTTCCTGCTGCCATCCCTTGCCTCAGCAAGCTTGTTTTTTTGTCTATCTCATCATATATCTTATTTTGATCCTCACGATCCTGCTGAATTTTCCGGAGTGTCTCATTTAGCTGCTTTTCATCCTGTTCTTTTTTCAATAAAGCTTAATTGTCTTCCGCTTCTTTTGCAATCCGATCATAATCCTGTTTGCTAAGTTCAGTTGTTACACCGTTTTTGGTCTGATAGTATTTGCCATTTTTTGTTTGTAGGGACGCCCGCGGCTGGCTTACTTGTTTAGCTCCTTTAGCCTCAGGGTGAGTAGTATTTTTCTGTTCAGCTACTACGGGTTTCTCTGAATTTCCAGAACCTGGCTTAGCGGTTGCTACGGCTTTCTTTCTTTCCTCTTCTTTTTTTTGAGCAGTTAAGGCATCTTTTTCTGCTTTCTGCAAGGATTCAATTTCGCGGTCAATCTGTTCGGTGCCTCTGAAGTAAACTGATTTTAATCCATCAATTATTACTGTAAAAGACTTTGGGTCAGTATTTTCAGGAACAAAAGCAATTTCGTATGAACTCAAATCTGAAGCCACAACCAGCTTTTTGTTTATGTTGATGGGACCCATCACCGTAATATATAGATCAACAGAGAAGCTAATTGATCCGAAAACCTCTTTACCTAGAATATTGTCTGAATAATCTTTATTATGATAACGGTACAGAAAATCATATGCCCCTGCTAAGCGGGTTGCAGTTGA